>JAFZQL010000012.1 GCA_017620435.1 Erysipelotrichaceae bacterium | reverse complement strand
TTGCCGGTTCGCGCGATGCCTTGATTACCAACACAAGCCGTTTTGTTGATGACTACACCAATGTCGAAACATACAAGAACGGCATGTCCAAGATCGGTTATTCTTTTATCACCGGCATTATCTCAACCCTGCTTGCTTACCTGGTAGGTATTCCTCTGGGCGTTATCATGGCCAGAAACAAGGACAAGCTGGTCGACAAGCTCGGTTCGTTGTATGTCATCTTCATCCTTGCGGTACCGTCTCTTGCCTACATTTTCCTGTTTAAGGCGATCGGCGGCAAGCTGGGATTGCCAACGACCTTCGACCTTACTTCGGGTACGATCGCAATGTACATTCTTCCTATCATCTCACTGACGCTTCCTTCCGTTGCGGGTCTGATGAGATGGCTGAGAAGATTCATGATCGACCAGATGAACTCGGATTATGTCAAATTCGCCAGAAGCGGCGGTCTGACGGAAAACGAGATCTTCACCAAGCACGTCCTGAAGAATGCCGCGATCCCTATTCTTCACGGTATTCCGGGAAACATTCTCAGTGCTTTGGTCGGTGCCATCATTACGGAACGTGTTTATGTCGTTCCTGGTACTGGTAATCTTTTGACAACAGCAATCAACAAGTACGATAACGGCGTTATCGTAGGTGTTTCATTCTTCTATGCGATGTTATCTATTATCGCGATCATACTAGGCGATATCCTGATGGCCATGGTTGACCCTCGTATTTCTTACACAGCAAAGAGCAGGTAATCGATATGGAAAAAGATAAAAAGACGATAAACGATTATACAGAGAAAGAACTGTTCAGTATCATTAACCATAACGAACTGGAATCAGAGAAGATCACAGCTCCGCGTTATTCCTACTGGCGTTCCGTTTTCCGTGTATTCTTTAAGAAAAAAATCAACATTGTAATCTTATCGCTCCTTGCTGCAATCATCATTTTTGCGTATGTATATCCGGCAATCTACCACTATGATCCATACGCAAATCTGCTCAACGGATCTTTGAAGCACTTGAGCCCTGCAAAAGCGATTCAGAAAATGGGTCTGAGCATTCACTCGATCCTTGGCACAGGAGGAGCCGGCCAGTCGACTTTTGATGCGATCTGGAACGGTTCCAGGATCTCCATTTCCCTGGCTTTCATCTGCGCAGCCATCAATATGACGATTGGCGTTGTCGTTGGTGCAGTCTGGGGATTCTCCAAGAAAGTTGATATCATCATGACCGAAGTCTTCAACATCATCGGAAATGTTCCTTATATTCTGTTCATTTCCGTTCTGGTCATGCTGTTCAGCGCGAGCTTCTGGACCATGGTATTCGCCCTGACGGTTACCGGATGGCTGAGCATCGGCTATTTCATCCGTACACAGGTCGTTATTATCCGTGACCGCGAGTACAATCTTGCCAGCAAGTGTCTGGGCACATCTACTTTCAAGATCGCTTTCAAGAACATCCTTCCGTTCATGACTTCCGTTATCGTCACGCTGCTGGCGTCGGAAATCCCATCCTATATTTCTTATGAGGTCTTCCTCTCCTATATCGGCATGGGTATGGCGGATATGTCTCTGGGCAAGCTGATCTATGCGGCGGAAGCTTCGATGGTTACCCCGGGATGGGAATTTGAATTCTGGTCACCGGTCGTCATTTCTTCCATCATTACGATTGTTCTGTATGTCGTCGGTCAGAACTTAGGTGATGCTTCTGACCCAAGGACACATATGTAAGAGAGGTAGTGAATCATGGAAGATAAGAAAGTACTGTTATCTGTAAGAGATCTGGTTGTCAAGTTCCATGTCCGTGGAAGGATTCTTACCGCAATCAGAGGAATCTCTCTGGATATTTATGAAAACGAATCGATCGCTATCGTAGGTGAATCCGGTTCCGGAAAGTCTGTCTTTACCAAGACATTTGCCGGCATGCTGGATTCCAACGGTTTCGTCGACAGCGGCAGCATCATCTTCAACGATGATGAGATCTCGCAGACCAATGCCGTAAAAGATGAAAAGGCATTAAAAACGATCTCACAGTATAAAGAAAAGCTCGATGAATATGCCAAACTGAAGGCGGGAGCTCAGACATATCTGGAGATCGAAGGATTGAAGAAAGAGATTGAAGATCACAAGTTCATTTCTGCAGAAAAGAAAGCGGAATTCGATCAGAGTCTCTTTAATCTGGAACACGAGCTGACGGAAACAAGAAACTACCGTCAGAATCTTGGAAAGAACGATAAAGAAGAACTCAAGACCGTTGACGAAAAGATAAAGACTCTGGAAAAAGAGATCAAGGAAGTCAACGAAGAGATCAAGAAAGAAAATAAAGCAGCTTTAGAGTTCAGCAAGCATGATACTGCATTCAATGCGGAACATCAGGATAAGATCAAGGAACTGACCGCCAGATACAACAAAGAGATCGCAGGCGAGGTTCCTGCTGCTGATCTGGCAAGAAATGAAGTTCTGGCAAAAGAGATCTATCTTTCTACTGCCCGTTTCGGACTTCGCAAGCGCAGCAAGACCGTAAAAGGTCTGCTGGAATCGTTCAAGAAAGCGATGACGCTGGGTCTTGATCTTGATGACGAGAATACATTGAACGGCGTATTCGAGAACGCGACACTGCGTGTCAAGTATATCGAAGAGACTGACGATCAGTTCAAGGGATATGCCGTAAACAACATCGCCAAGCTTGACGATGAACATGACTGGTCCATGATCCGCGGCAGCCGTATCGCTACGGTATTCCAGGATCCAATGACTTCATTGAACCCGATCATCACCATCGGTAAGCAGATCACTTCTGTCATTCTGAAGCATCAGAACGTATCTGAGGTTGAAGCAAGAAGACAGGCGATCGAGCTGATGAATAAGGTCGGCATTCCGAATGCGGAACAGCGTTTCGATGATTATCCGTTCCAGTATTCCGGAGGCATGCGTCAGCGTATCGTTATTGCAATCGCTTTAAGCTGCCATCCGAAGATCCTGATCTGCGATGAACCGACTACCGCTCTGGACGTTACGATTCAGGCACAGATCCTGAAACTGATCAAACAGCTTCAGAAGGAATTCAAGTATACGATCGTATTCATTACGCACGACCTGGGCGTTGTTGCCAACATTGCCGATAGAGTTGCCGTTCTGTATGCCGGACAGATCATTGAACTTGGTTCTGTTGAGGATATTTTCTATGATCCGAGACATCCGTATACCTGGGCACTTCTCTCATCGCTGCCGCAGCTGGCGCAGAGGAATACCAAACTCTATTCCATTACAGGTACGCCTCCATCTTTGTACAACAACATCGTCGGAGATGCCTTTGCGCCAAGAAATCCTTACTGTCTGCTGATCGATACACTGGAAGAGCCTGAACTGAAACAGGTATCTGAGACCCACTGGGCAAAGACCTGGCTGCTTGATGAAAGAGCTCCGAAGATCGAAAAACCGGAGATCATTCACAATATCCATGAGAAGCTGATCAAGGGCTTCAATATACAGGAGAGCTAAACATGTCGATAATGAATAAAAAAGAAAATCACAACACTGCTACAGCTCTGCCTGAGCATGGTCCTATCGCTGAAAACGGCAAGGAGATCCTGCTTTCCTTAAAGCATGTCGATATTACTTTCGGCAAGGGCGATTCTGCCGTTGAAGCAGTTACGGATGCTTCATTTGATATCTACAAAGGGGAAACGTTCTCTCTGGTCGGTGAATCCGGTTCCGGCAAGACGACCATCGGCCGTGCCGTCATCCGTGTCAATGAACTGACCAACGGCGAGATCGATTACAAGGGAGTCAGGATTTCCGGAAAGATTTCTCCGAAACTGGATAGAGAAGTCATCAGAAACATTCAGATGGTCTTCCAGGATCCGGCCGCTTCGCTCAATGAACGTGCCACTGTCGACTACATCATTTCCGAAGGTTTATACAACTTCAATCTGTATAAGGATGAAGCAGACCGTGAAAGAAAAGTAGAACAGATCATCAATGAAGTCGGACTGCTTCCGGAACATCTTACCAGATATCCGCATGAATTCTCGGGCGGGCAGAGACAGCGTATCGGTCTGGCCAGAGCCATGGTCATGGAACCTGAACTGGTCGTAGCCGATGAGCCGATTTCATCGCTTGACGTTTCGATCCGTGCCCAGATCCTGAACCTGCTGAAGAAGTTCCAGGAAGAACAGGGTACGACGTATCTGTTTATCGCTCACGACCTTTCGATCGTCCGCTTTATCTCCGACCGTATCGCCGTTATTTATAAGGGCCGTATCGTCGAGATCGCCGAGGCAGAGGAACTGTTCAACTATCCTCTGCATCCGTATACCCACTCGCTGATTTCCGCCATTCCGATTCCTGACCCGAAACTGGAAAAGAACAAGATCCTGTATACCTACGATCCTTCGATCCATGATTACAGTACGGACAAGCCGGAAATGGTCGATATCGGCCATGAGCACTATGTTTACGGCAACAAGGAAGAAATCGAGAGATACAGAAAGATGCGTGATGTCAGTGAACCGATCAAGGCCATCACTGTCGTCAACAGCAGAGAACTCACTGACGAGGATAATTCCAATCCGGTTATTACGGAAATGGAAAAAGAATTCCTTGCCAGACCTATCCACGATACCGGAAGCAACTGGTATCTCGTACTGGGTGTGTTCCTGCCGATCATTGCCCTGATCGTCGGACATATTTTCCTGAAGCACAACTACATCAACAACTATAAAGTCTGTACGAAGGGTGCCGCCATCGGCCTGATCATCAGAGCCGCGCTGATTCTGATCCTTGCGATCGGACTGATATTTGTTGTCATTTAAACAATGAAAAAAAACACTGTTCGCGATAACAGGCCATATGTCAGGCCGGTAGAAAGAATCGAACTTGATGAGAGCCATCTGAAAGGACGTTTCATTCTATTTGCTGCTCTTATACTGATAGCTGCCGTATCAATTCTGTACGGCATCATCAATCTAACAAGAGCATCTGCCGGCTGGACAGAAATCAAAGTAGAAACGTCATCACAGATCAACTGTGGTGACGATTTTACTTTTATCTATGATCTGGGCAGGGGAGAGCTTTCTCCTACCGCCGAAAAGAAGCAGCTTACTGTACTATATTCTTCCGCTTGCGAGGAAGCTTACCGTCAGTTTGATGTGATTGATATCTATGACGGCGTAAACAATGTCGCATACCTCAATCAGCACATCAACGAGATCGTGACTGTTGATGACGTTCTGTATGATGCATTCAGGCAGATCAACGAACATGACAGCCGATATCTTTTTCTCGGACCTGTATATGAACGTTACGATTATGTTTTTTTCTATCATACGGACGAAGACATTGCCGATTATGATCCTAATGTTAATGAAACGGTACATCAGGAATATCTGGATATTCTTGCCTATGCCTGCGATCCGGAGTGCATCAGCATCGAACTGTTCGAAGGGAACAGGGTACGTCTCAACGTTTCAGACGATTACCGGAAGTACATGGAAGACAATTCCTATCGCAACTACATCGATTTCTACTGGATGAAGAACGCCTTCATTGTCGATTATCTTGCGGAAAGACTGATATCCTCCGGCTTTACCAGCGGCAGCATTTCTTCGGACGACGGGTTCTCGATCTGTCTGGATGATTCCGGGCTGGATTACCGTTACAATATCTATGATTACGTGGATGAGGCGTGCTATCAGGCTGCAGTATTCAATTACAGCGGAAGGATGCATATCGTCACACTGAAGGATTTTCCGATGTATCAGGATGACCGTTATTACAATGCAGCCGGAACCGGAAAGATCCTTACGCCTTATTTAAGCGTTATTGACGCATTAAATAGAAGCCGTTTCAGAACGATGACCTGTTACGACAGATCCATGAACTGCGCCGGACTTCTTCTGGAAATGGCGCCGTACTACTTATGTGATCAGGATGATTTTCTTACCGAGGGTTTCGACTGTTTCTATATCGAAGACAGTCAGATCTTCTATTCGGATCAGTCTGTACCGTTCAGTGATCTCTATCGGACATACACACTAAAGCCGATAACGAAATAAACGTCCAATACACCCGAAACCGGAATACCGGTCCGGGTGTTTTTTCATCTGTGATCAAGAAATGTTAAGATATAGAAGAGGTGATAGAAATGAGAAATCCAAGAAACTATTCTTTATTATCCGATGCTTATGAATTCATGATGGCCGATGCCTATCTGCTAAGCGGAAAGAAAGATCTTAGAGCGGTATTTGATGTCTTCTTTAGAATGATTCCGAATAACGGAGGATATGCCGTGATGGCCGGACTGGATAAGGTCATCGACTACATTCGGCATATCTGCTTTACTGATGATGATCTGCAGTATCTGGAAAGCCTTGGTTTAAGCAGAGAGTTTATTGAATATCTGTCCGATTTCCATTTCACCGGAAACCTCTACGCAATACCTGACGGTACACCTGTCTTTCCGAATGAACCTCTGATTACAGTTGAAGCGCCGATCCTGGAAGCGCAGATCGTTGAAACGGCACTGCTGGCGATGATCAACGGCTCCATGGAACATGCGACAGGAGCCAGAAGGATCCTGGATGCAACACCGGAAAATGTCAGAGTGATGGAATTCGGCGCGAGAAGGGCAGACGGGCTGGAGGCTGCGATCGATGCTTCGATCTACGCCCTGATGGCAGGATGCCAGGGTACATCCAATGTTCAGGCAGCAAAGATGTGTGAAACAAAAGCGCTGGGAACGATGGCCCACAGCTTCGTAGAAACCTTCGAAAGCGAATACGATGCTTTTCTGGCTTTCGCCCTGCGTTATCCGAACAACTGTCTGCTGCTGGTAGATACCTACGATACACTGCGATCCGGTGTTCCGAATGCGATCAAAGTATTCGAATACATGAGAGACCATGACATGCCTTTGGATCATATCGGGATCCGTATCGATTCCGGAGACCTTGCCTATCTGTCCAAGGAAGCCAGAAAGATGATGGATCAGGCCGGATTCGAGATGGCTACGATCTGTCTTTCCAATTCCCTGACGGCGGAAGTCATTACCTCGCTGCGTATTCAGGATGCAAAATTCGATTCTCTGGGAGTAGGGGACAACATCTCGAAACCGGAAGGCAGGATGGGCTGCGTCTACAAGGAAGTTGCCGTGATCGACAACGGCAGGGTGATTCCTAAGATCAAACTCAGCAACGACATCATCAAGATCGTTAATCCGGGATACAAGCGTCTGTACCGCGCTTTCGACAGAGAAAGCGGATATGCGGTAGCGGACATCGTCTGTGAAAGAGATGAGGTCCTTCCGGAAGACGAGATGCTGATAACGTCGCTGTCCCGTTTCGACAAGTCGACCGTGATCAGAAACTATGAACTGAAACCGCTGCAGGAACAGATTTTCATAGAAGGAGAATATGTTTACGATGAACCTGATCTGAAAAAGAGGATCGCCTACTGTCAGGAACAGGTGAACAGGCTCTACCCGGAAGTCCGAAGGATACTGAATCCGCATGAATACTATGTGGATGGAAGTGAAAAATACATTGAATTGAAAAAGAAAATGATTAAAGAGGCAGGTGAGAAACGTGTTTGATGTGAAGAAAGAAACAGATGGAATCATAGCTTTTATCCGTGATTACTATGAGAAGAATCATCTGAAAGGAGCGGTCATCGGAATCTCCGGAGGAAAGGATTCCGGCGTTGTTGCGGCGCTGTTTACGAAGGCGCTGGGAAAAGAAAACATCGTCGGGGTGACGATGCCTTGTCATACGCCGGACAGCTGCAGGGATGATGCGAAGCTGGTTGCGGAGAAGTACGGGTTTGAACTGATCAACGTCGATCTTAGCGCCTGTTTTGATGCGTTTAAGGAAGATTTCAACAGGATAGGATCTGTCGATCCTGCTGATCTGAAAAACAGCGATATCAACCTGAAACCGCGTCTCAGAATGGCTACGAACTACTATGTAGCTGCTTATTATTCCGCTTTAAAGGGCGGAACTTATCTGGTTGCCGGTACAAGCAATAAATCGGAACTATTTGTCGGATACTTTACCAAGGGTGGGGATTCGACATATGATATCGGGGTGATGAATGATTTTACCGTTGATGAAGTCATCAGGATCGGCGAATACCTGGAAGTCCCTGAGAAGGTTCTCTACAAGACGCCGAACGACGATCTGAGCGATCTGACGGACGAGGACAAGCTCGGCGTAAAGTACAGCCAGATCGCCGCATACATGAACGGTGAAGAAGTGGAAGAAACAGCCAGAGAAAAGATCGAAAGACTCCATGCGGGAGCGGCCCACAAGTTCCATATTCCGGTATACAGAAGATGCGTATAGGGATCTATCCGGGCAGTTTTAATCCTGTTCACAAAGGACATATCAGAATCGTCAGACATCTATTAAAAAAAGACTATGCCGATCAGATACTGATCGTTGCGACCGGAAACTACTGGCAGAAGCAGGATCTGCTTCCGGTTAAGGACAGGATCAGAATGCTGAAGTATTTCGAAACCGAAAAGATCAGGATCGAAGAAGAGTGTAATGAACTGCCGTACACCTATCAGCTGATGAGGCAACTGAAGAAAAGATATCCGGAAGATACGCTGTCTTTGATCATCGGTGCGGATATGGCAGAGACTTTATCCCGCTGGAAACGCTACAGGGAACTGCTGAAATATGATTTCATCATCCTGAAAAGAGACGGCATCGATATAGACCGATGCATGGAATCGCTTCAGAAAAAGAATTATACCGTTGTCGATGATCTGGAAGAGATCCATATTTCCAGCACCTATATCCGGGAGAATATCGATGATTACAGAAAATTGAAAGACCAGATCGATTACAGAGTATACAGATATTACAGAAAAGCCATACATTGAGTATGGCTTTTATAACAGGATCACATTGTTCTTTTTACAGACATTCAGTGTTTCTTCATCCCAGATCGAGGACTGCACTTCACCGATGTGAGCCTTGTTCATCAGTAGCATGCACAGTCTGCTTTCGCCGATCCCTCCGCCTATTGTATAAGGAAGAGTTCCATCAAGGATCATCTGGTGATAGCGATAGATCTTTTTATACTCTTCGTCATGCAGCTTCAGCTGTTCCTCAAGAGACTTTCCATCGACCCGGATGCCCATGGATGAGATCTCGATCGGGCAGTCCAGCAGTTCATCATAGTAAAGCAGATCGCCGTTGAGATTCCAGTCATCATAGTCCGCGGCTCTTTGATCGTGCGGTCTGCCGTCGGAGAGCGCATGTCCGATCCCGACGATGAAGACAGATCTGAATTCCTTGACTACGGTTTTTTCTCTTTCACCGGCGCTTCGTCCCGGATACATCCGTATGAGTTCTTCTGAATTGAAGAAATGCAGATCCTCGCTTAGTACAGTCGTAACGGAAGGGTGTTTCTGTTTCAGGACGTCAAGAGTGTCCAGGATGCATCGGTGGATCAGCCCGACGGTTTCATAAAGATAGTACAGATTCCTGTCTTCCTTGCGGATGACTTTTTCCCAGTCCCACTGATCGACGTAGATGGAGTGAAGATTGTCCGGTATTTCATCTTTACGGATCGCATTCATATCCGTGTACAGGCCATTTCCTTCATAAAAGGAATAATTGTAAAGGGCCATTCTTTTCCATTTGGCGAGAGAATGAACAATGGCGCATTCTTTGCCGCTTCCTGACGCCGTAAAGCCTACTGCTTCAGCCTTGCCGTCAAGATCGTCGTTCAGACCGCTGTTTTTCTCGACAAAAAGCGGAGCACTGACACGTTTCAGATGGAGCGCTTTTGTCAGTCTGTCTTCAAATGTTTTCTTGATCAGACTGATCGATGACTGGGTATCATAAAGATCCAGCGAAGAATGGTAACCTTTGGGAATATAAACACTCATGGATACATTCTATCACAAAAGGAATGAAAAAGTTTACATAATGATGAAAATAAATAACAAGAAATGAAATAAATATGAAAATTTCTATTGACATGTGTTTTCCATATGTTAAACTAGTATTAATTGATGGAAAGGGGATCCGCATGAAAGACCGCTGTATGAAAATGATCTCTGTCATGAAAGAAAGAGTAGTAGTCATTATCGATATCGTCGTCCTACGCCTGCTTGGTGGTCTTATTATTATGGGCACTTGCTGATATCGATAATATTTAGCCATTAGAAATGTATGGGATGGGCTTGGTATTATCGTTGAGCGCATCCTTTTATTTTTAGGTAGAAACAGGAAGGCCTGATTCTATAGATGAATAACTGAAAGGAAGAATAGTTATGAAAAAATTGCTTGTTGTATTGCTGAGTGTACTGTGTGTACTGTCACTGGCAGGATGCTCCGGCGGCGGTTCGGGAGATGACAATACCGGAACCGGTGACGGGGGTACTGTTGTCAAGATCGGCGGATCAGGCCCATTAACAGGTCCTGCTGCGCAGTATGGAATTGCGGTTAAGACCGGCGCAGAGATCGCTGTTGAAGAGATCAATGCTTTAGGCGGACTGCAGTTCGAACTGAACATTCTTGATGATGAACATGACGGTGAGAAAGCTGTAAACTGTTATGCTCAGCTGACTGACTGGGGCATGGATGTTTCAATGCTTTGCGTTACGACCGGTCCGTCTCTGGCGGTTGCCGATATGTATCAGGAAGACGGCGTCTTTGCGATGACACCTTCCGGTTCTTCTCCGGATATCATTGCCAAGGGCGACCACATTTTCCGTATGTGCTTCGCTGACCCGGAACAGGGTGTTGCCGCTGCCGACTACATGGCTGAAAAAGGTTTAGGCACAAAGGTATTCATTTTCACCAAGAGTGATGACGAGTATTCGACCGGCGTTGCCGCTTCATTCAAGAACGAAGCTGCTGCCAAGGGTCTGGAAGTCGTCGGCGAATATCTGTTTACATCGGACAATGCGACCGATTTCCCGGCTGCACAGGCACAGGAAGCCGGAGCTGAGATCGTTTTCCTTCCGCTCTACTATGAAGATGATACAAAGATCATCAAAGCATGCCAGGATCTGGGATACAATCCGGTATTCTTCGGTGTTGACGGTTTCGACGGAGCTCTGGAACAGGAAGGCGTCGATGTAGCGATGTTTGAAGGTGTCTATTATCTGACTCCATTCGCATATTCCGCACCGGATGAGGCAACACAGTCCTTTACGGCAAAGTTCAATGCGAAACTCGGAAACAATCCGAACCAGTTCGCTGCTGACGGTTATGATGTCGTTTATGCGATCTACAATGCGTTAACTGCAGGAGGCGCTACTGCCGACATGACGACAGAAGAGCTCAATGCCATTATGATGGAACAGTTCAAGACTTTAAACTACTCCGGTCTGACAGGCGAGGGTATGACCTGGGATGCTTCCGGTGCAGTTGTTAAGGCTCCTCTGGTATTCAGAATTGAATCCGGCGCTCTGGTTGCTGCCGACTAATTGTCTTATAATATAGGAAAGGCTTTCAAGCCTTTCCTATTTCTACTGAAGGTTGATTTATGAAGTTTCTTTCCTATTTGATTTCGGGAATCAGACTGGGTTCTATCTATGCCATTATCGCCTTGGGCTATACGATGGTATACGGTATTGCCAAGATGCTTAACTTCGCCCACGGGGACGTCATCATGATTGGCGCATATGTGGCGTTTTTTGCGTTATACCGTGCCGGTTTTCCGCTTGTTGCGGCCTTGCTGGCATCTGTGGCCGTATGTACCATATTGGGCATAACGATCGAAAAACTTGCCTATAAACCGCTGAGAAGCGCTACTTCTCTGGCGGTGCTGATCACTGCGATCGGAGTCAGTTATTTCCTGCAGAATGCCGCACTGCTGCTCTGGGGTTCCACTTCCAAGATCTTTCCTACGATCCTGGATTACGGATTTATAGAACTGTTCGGGGGCGAACTGAAGATCTCCTATCAGATCCTGATCACTATCGCAACCTGTATCGTGATCATGGTCTGTCTGACACTGTTCGTAAACAAGACCAGGATGGGCAAGGCAATGCGTGCCTGTTCCGAAGATAAGGATGCTGCCCGTCTGATGGGGATCAATGTGAACAGCGTTATTTCTCTTACTTTCGCAATCGGCTCCGGTCTTGCGGCTGTTGCTTCGGTTCTGCTTTGCGCAACTTATCCGACTGTTACGCCTACTCTGGGTTCCATGCCAGGCATAAAAGCCTTTACGGCTGCGGTTTTAGGCGGTATCGGATCAATACCGGGAGCTTTTCTTGGCGGACTGCTGCTGGGTATTATTGAAGTGATTGCGAAAGTCTATATTTCTTCTGAACTGACAGATGCGATCGTTTTCAGTGTTCTGGTTCTGGTGCTGCTGTTTAAACCGACCGGATTATTAGGCAGGAAGACAAGTGAGAAAGTGTAGGTGTCATATGAAGAAAATTACCGAAATGTTGAAAAAGGTATTCTCAAAAAAATACAGACAGCGCACGGTTTCTTATCTCATTGTTGTGCTTGCGTATCTGATCATAGAAACGGCGATCAAGACCGGTAGTATTTCCAATACGATCAAGAGTCTTCTAGTCCCGACCTGTTCTTACATAGTTGCCGCTCTGGCATTAAACCTGCTTATCGGCTATCTTGGCGACCTGTGTCTCGGCCAGGCGGGATTTATGGCCGTAGGAGCTTTTTTTGGCGCGGTCGCTTCGGTTTTCTTTTCCCGTTTCATTTCCGGAGATGTTCCGGTTCTGATCCTGGCGATTATTGTCGGAGGCATCGCTGCCGGGCTGTGCGGAGCACTGATCGGCATCCCTGTACTGAAACTTCAGGGAGACTATTTGGCGATCGTAACGCTGGCTTTCTGCCAGATCATCAAAACGCTTTTACTGAACCTTTATGTCGGGATCGACTCCAAGGGCCTTCATTTTTCTTTTATCACGGATAACACGAACATGGATCCTGACGGTATCCTGGTCATCAAAGGGGCGATCGGCGCAAATGTTACGAAGAAACTCTCTTCCTTTACAGCCGGAATACTGCTGATCCTGTTTGCCTTGTTTATTATTCACAATCTGATTAATTCCAAACATGGCAGAGCAATACAGGCCTGTCGAGACAACAAGATCGCCGCAAGTTCTGTCGGTATTTCCGTTAGCAGATATAAGCTGCTGGTGTTTGTCATATCGGCGGTTCTGACCGGCATGGCAGGAACACTTTACGGTCTTGGCTTTTCCAGCTTCAAGGCCAGCAAGTTCGACTTCAACCTGTCGATCCTGATCCTTGTCTATGTGGTACTTGGAGGACTTGGTAACATGACCGGTACGATTATTTCGACAACGCTGCTGCTGGTAATTCCGGAAGCGCTGCGAGCTTTTAACGACTACCGGATGATCATCTACTCAATCGTGCTGATTGCCGTCATGCTGATCAGCAACAATGCAATGATCATGTACTATCTGAAACAGTTTAAAGATCATTTAAAGAAGATGTTTCCTAAAAGGAGGACAGAATAATGTCTGAATATGTACTGGAAACAAAGAATCTGGGTATCGATTTTGGCGGTCTGACCGCAGTCAACAATTTCAATATCCGGGTAGAAAAAGGCGATATCTACGGTCTCATCGGTCCGAACGGTGCCGGTAAGACGACGGTTTTTAATATGCTTACAAAGGTTTATGAACCAAGCAGGGGAACGATACTGGTGAACGGTACGGACATCGGAAAGATGTCGACGATCGAAGTCAACCGGATCGGTATTGCCAGAACGTTCCAGAATATCAGGCTGTTTTCTGATTTGAGTGTGGAAGACAATGTTAAGATCGGCCTCCACAATTCCGGCAGCTATTCTTTGGCTGATTCTCTGTTCCGTACAGGGAAATTTCACTCGGAAGAAAAACGCCTTCATGAGAGAGCGCTTGAACTGCTGGGAATATTCAGGCTGGAAGGCTTTGCCGAACACAAGGCAGGATCCCTGCCGTATGGCGCACAAAGAAGACTGGAGATTGCAAGAGCTCTGGCGACAAAACCGTGTCTGCTGCTGCTGGATGAACCGGCTGCGGGCATGAATCCGGTGGAAACGCAGGAACTGATGGATACGATCAAACAGATCAGGGATCGTTTTGATATTTCGATCCTTCTGATCGAACACGACATGAAGCTGGTCATGGGCGTCTGTGAGAAGATCACGGTGCTGAATTTCGGTCAGGTGCTGATGAACGGCACTCCGGAAGAAGTGCAGAATGATCCGGAAGTGATCAAGGCTTATCTGGGAGACTAAGTATGCTGAAAGTAGAAGGATTAAAAGTAAACTACGGAATGATCGAGGCGGTCAAGGGCATCGATTTTGAAGTCCATGACGGAGAGATCGTCGCTTTGATCGGCGCAAACGGTGCCGGCAAGACGACTACGATGCATACGATATCCGGTCTGCTGAAACCAAGCGCCGGCTCCATCACGCTGGATGGCAAGGAAGTATCCAGACTGCCTGCCCACAAGATCGTTGAGCTGGGAATCGTACAGTGTCCGGAAGGAAGAAGGATCTTTGCCCAGCAGACGATCGAGGAGAACCTTTCTCTGGGAGCCTATGCACGTAAGGACAGGAAAGAAATCGAGTCGGACATGGAAAAGGTATTCGATCTGTTTCCGATCCTGAAGGAAAGAAGAAAACAGCTGGCCGGAACACTCTCCGGTGGCGAACAGCAGATGCTGGCAATGGCCAGAGCACTGATGGCAAAACCGAAGATCATGCTGCTGGATGAACCAAGCATGGGTCTTTCCCCCTTACTTGTTAAGGAAATATTCTATATAATTAAAGATATAAACAGACAGGGCGTTACAGTGCTTCTGGTAGAACAGAATGCCAAGATGGCCCTGGGTATCGCCAATAGAGCCTATGTTCTGGAGTCGGGAAAGATTTCCCTGTCCGGAACGGGAGAAGAACTGTTGAACAGCGACAGTGTCAAGAAAGCCTATCTGGGAGGTTAACCATGTACGTAAAAGACAATATGATACCTGGTCCGATTACGATCAAGGCGGATCAGTCGGTTTCGGAAGCGGTAGATCTGATGTCGGAAAACAAGTTGCATCGTCTGCCGGTCATCGACGATCAGGGGAAACTGATCGGTCTGGTAACGGAGAGTGTGATCTCGCGTAATACGCCCAACAGTGCATCTTCATTATCGGTATTCGAACTGAATTATCTCTTAAACAAGCTAAAGATCTCCGATATCATGATCAAAGATGTCATTACGATCGGAAAAGACGCACTGCTTGAAGAGGCGGCTACCGTGCTTCGGAAATATGATATCGGCTGTCTGCCGGTTATCGAAGAGGACAACAGACTGATCGGTATCATAACCCACAACGACATCTTCACCGCATTCATCGATCTGCTGGGCTACAATCACAACGGCATGCGCTATGTAATCTCGATTTCTGAAGACAAGCCGGGTATCCTGGAAGATATTACGCGTATCTTTAAAGAAGAAGGTGTCTCCATCTCCAATCTTGCCGTATACAACAATACCAGAGGCATAGAAGTCGTGGTCATTGCCAGAGGCTATGATGATATTACGCAGAAGCTGAAAGATGCCGGCTACAATGTAACAAGTACCATGAAGCTTCATCAGAAGTACTAAAAAGTAAGAGTTCATCTTACTTTTTTGATACAATAGACAGGAATGAAAAAACTGGCATTCTGCGATATCGACGGGACGATCCTGGACGGATCGAGAAAGATGGAAAAACTGACTCCCGAAACTCTGCATGCGGTCAGTTCCCTGAAACAGACCGACTATGTCGTGATTGCTTCCGGCAGATGCATGGGGCTTCTGGACAGACAGATCATCGATCTGGATCCGAGCGGTTTTATTCTATGCAACGGAGGGTATGACCTCGTAGGAGATCATACCGTTTTCTGCGATTCTTTCAGTGAAGAAGCGGTCAGAAAGATCCGCGAAGTAACCCTCGCATACAACGGTTTCTATATTTTTGAAACCCTGCATGAAATGTATATCGATTCTATGGAATCGGAAGCTTTTCAGAAGTTCATGAGCGGCTGGGCACGCCTATTGAAAGGTTTTACGGAAAACGGCTGTGTAGACAAACCGTTTCACATCGCCATGATCGGTTTTCCTGATGAACCATCATGTATTGCGGCAGGGGAGCAGCTGAAGGATGTAGCCGATCTTGCCAGACACAAGGGTTTCTATTCTTATGACGTCAACATCAAGGGCATCTCCAAGGCAACGGGCGTAAACAGGATCAGAGAATATTTGGATATCCCTTATGAAAACACCTACGCTTTCGGGGATGCTTTGAATGATCTGGAGATGCTGCAGGCAGTCGCTCATCCTGTCATCATGAAAAACAGCGACCCTGCATTAAGAAGCTATGGATTCGAAGAAACGGACGATGTTCTGGATAACGGTTTTTACCGGTATTTGCTGGCGAACGAGTTGATTAATCCACTGTAATTGAGTAGAATAAAAAGGTAGTAAAGGAGAAGAAAATGGGACTTGGTGATAGAATAAAAGAATTCATCGCACCTGAAGAGGATGATGAAGAACAGCTGGAATTGACGCAAGAGGAAGCAAGGGCCGTTTCTTCTTATGAGAAGGGCATCCTGCAGAGCTCTTCCTCGATTACTGCCAATACGAATATCGTCCTGTTTGAACCGCGCAACTTCGATGAAGCCGAAGAAATCGGCCATCATATCAAAAACAAGAGAGCCTGCTGCGTGAACCTGCACAGGATGCCTTCAGAATACCGTCAGAGGATCATTGATTTCCTTTCCGGTGTCGTATACGGAGTAGACGGTTCGATCAAGAAAATAGGTGAAAACGTTATTCTGTGTTCACCGAAGAACCTGCAGGTGGGTGGCGACATCAACCTGAATGATGATTAAGCAAAGAATAAGACACGTCTGAACAGCGGGTGTCGTAGAGAGTCGGGGGAAGGTGAAACCTGATGCACAACTGTTCAGGAATCACTTAGGAGCTCCTATAGAAAAAGTATCGGCG
>JAFZQL010000099.1 GCA_017620435.1 Erysipelotrichaceae bacterium | reverse complement strand
TGTGCGTTGCAATATACCTGCTCCATTTCAGGTATCCGTATGTCGTGTTGGTAAAGTATCCCAGCTTCAGGATCAGCAGCACGTACTGTCCGGATATCACGTTGATGATCGCCTCCAGCAGGGCGCAGACATACCAGGCGATCCACTGTTCTCTCAGCCTGAAGAAAATGAACAGGCCGTTGGCCACACCCACCGCCGAAGCGCAGGCATCCAGATAGGCCACGACGATCTCAAGACTTCTGTTGCCGCCGTAGAAATCCGTAGCGATATCCAGTCCGCTGATCAGATAGCCGACCACGACTGTCCATAAGGCGATACCAAGCAGGACCAGGACTTCCTGATAGCTCTTCAGTCTTCTGACCACTGTCAGTTCGTCTTCGATGTCGTCCTTGTGTCTGGTCCAGTTGATGAAGCTCAGGATATCGATCGGCAGCCAGAAGAACAGCGTCGTCACCATGGTCGCAAAACGGTACATCAGAACGATACAGATGATGATCTCGGTGATCTCTACCAGAACGGAAACCAGGAAATTGTATCTTGACTGTTTCGAGATCAGCAGTTCACACAGGATGTTCAAGAAAGTATCCAGCAGATACAGCAGCATGATCACGATCCCATTGACACCGTTGGCGCTTTCTTCCGGGAAGAGGACGGCAAAGATCGTAGCCAGAATCATGATAGTCATGAACCAGATCTTTTCATAAGCCGTAAAGAAAGCTCCGAAGAACAGCACGACGCAAAGAGATACCGCCAGGATCAGCAGGGAAATTCCCAGATTGAATACAGGCATCTGTTCCTCTGCCACGACCTGTTTGTAGGTATCGGCGATTTCCTTTTCATCAGGATCCTGATGATCGAAGAACAGACCAGTCCCATTTTCACTCAGATACTCGTAGGCAGTGATCGTATCGTTCTCCAGTTTGATATATTCTTCATACGGATAAGAAAGCACCAGCTTTTTGTCTTCGCTGACATAGATGACGTCGCAAATCGTGCTGTTAGAATCGTAGTCCTCTTCAGAAAAGTCTCTTTCCATCTCAAGACTTCCCTGATAGGTGATCCGTCCCGGATCGGAACTGACCAGGGAAAGTCCTTTCAGGAAGCTGAATGCTGATGCGAGGATCAGCAAAACCAGTATTGCCGTTTCGGCAATCCTGATCGTTCTATTCGGTTCCTGATGTTTTCTAATCATTTCTTTCATACTTTACAATAACAAGATTATATTCCTTCATCCGTTTCTATACCATCCTGATGCACGGCTCATCGTAATTCTCCATGATCCTGTCGTGGCTAAGCAGAATCATGTTTTCCTGTTTTGCCTGAGCAATGAGCCCTCTGTCGAACGGATCGCCGTTGACAGAGAGTCCTTCTTTTACTCGAAGATCATCCAGATGGATCGCGTGTTTCGGTTTCAGAGGCATAGGAAAATAGCCGGCATCCAGACATTTCTCATAAAGATCGGTTCCGGTTTTTTTCATCAGAGCAGGATTCTTTCTGTGTTTAATGCATATTTCCATCACAGAAAGGGCGGAGAAATAGATGTTGTTATCAAGATTTGAAATGATGTCTCTGGCCTCTGCAGATAGCCTTTCATCATCATCAATCGCCCACATGGCGATATGCGTATCTAAAATATAATCCATTACAAGCCTCCATAGAATTCCTGTTCGATTTCATCATTCAAAGCATTGAATTCATCCAGATCCGGACTGTTAAAGAAACCTTTCGATATGCCGATCCTGGTATTGACCGGCTTTTCAAACTTGACGATCTTCGCAACCGGTTGTCCGTTCCTGGCAATCAGTATCTCGTCTTCCTGTCTTGTCTCCAGCAGCCTGATCAGCTTGGTCAGATTCGTCTTTGCTTCCAGCATGTTTACTTGTGTCATATCCGTCACCTCATCCCTATCATATCCTGCTTGGCCAAGCTGGTCAAGTATTCCTCCGGGTATGGCAATTGGAATAATAAGATATAATAAACGTATGAAAATAAGGGGATCCATTCAATGAGCCGTATCGTCATCGGTGTTTACGCCCATGTGGACGGAGGAAAGACGACACTATCGGAAGCCATCCTGCACAAGTGCGGTTCTATAAGAAAAAGCGGCAGAGTCGATCACGAAGACTCCTTTCTGGATTTCAATGGTTATGAGAGAAAGAAAGGGATAACGGTCTATACAAAGGAGGCCCGTTTCTCCTACAAGGACAAGGACTACATCTACGTCGATACCCCGGGACATCTGGACTTCATCGGCGAAGTCAACCGCAGTTTTCAGATCCTGGATCTGGCTATTCTGGTCGTCGATGCGAGTTCTGTGATCCCTGCCGATACGATACGCCGTTTTCAGTATCTTAAGACGCTGCATATTCCGATCTGTATCTTTCTGAACAAGATGGATCTGACCCATTCCAATCGGACGGAACTTCTGAGCGAGCTGCAGAAAACCCTGGATCCGTCTGCTGCAGTTTATGACGAGATCAATGAAACGGTCGCCTTGAATCACGAAGAGATCCTGGAGCGTTATCTAGCCGAGAATACGATCGATGATTGTTACATCAGCGAGGACCTGAAAGACGGACTGGTCTTTCCTGTTTTCTTCGGTTCCGCCCTGCATGAAGAAGGAATCGATGAACTTCTGGAATTCATCTACCGTTATGTCGATATCAGCACCGATCCGGATAACTTCAAGGCTTACATCTACAAGGTAGACCAGTATGCCCATCTGAAGGTCTTTTCCGGTACGCTAAGAAACCGTGACGTTTT
Organism: Erysipelotrichaceae bacterium; assembly: GCA_017620435.1. Lineage (GTDB taxonomy): Bacteria > Bacillota_I > Bacilli_A > Erysipelotrichales > Erysipelotrichaceae > Colivicinus. Next base: position 2,194 of record JAFZQL010000099.1, on the reverse strand, counting down.
CGGAGAATACAAGGTCAGCGAGATCGTGCAGTTCAACGGAAACAAGACAGAAGCGGTTCAGGAAGTAAAAGGAAACGATCTGTGCGCCGTCAAAGGTCTGCAGGGACTGAAAGCAGGCACCTATCTGCCTTCCCTGTTCCACGAAGACAGCACACCGCTCAATACCCTGACCTATTCGCTTGAAAGCGACATGGATCCAAGCGAACTTTACCGCCGCATCGATGTCCTGAACAATGAATTCCCGGAACTCAACATCAGCCTTTCCGATACCGTAACCATCGATCTGCTGGGAGAACTGCAGAAGGACTTCATCAAAGATCTGATCTATGAAAGATACGGGATATCCGTCGATTATTCCGATGCGCTGATCCGCTACCGCGAAAGCGTTGCCGATGAAGTGTACGGTGTCGGTCACTATGAACCGCTGCGGCACTATGCGGAAGTCCTGGTCAGACTTTCTCCAAATCCTTCCTACCGGGTCAAGGGTAAGAAAGAATTCTCGGTCCTGATCGACTACCTACAGAGTTACCGTCCAAGAGGTCTTTTAACCGATTCTCCACTGGACCAGGTAGAGATCGAGATCATCGATATCCGTACCCATCTGAAACATACCGAAGGCGGAGATCTGATACAGGCCCTGAACAGGGCAATCAGACATGCTTTGTTTAAGGGAAACGAATATCTGCTGGAACCGTATTATCTGGTCTGTTTCCGAGCATCCCAGAAGATCATAAACGGGATTGTGAGCGAGCTTTCGGCACAGCAGTACGTCTTCGACATCGAAGAAGAAATGATCATGGCCAAGATTCCGAAACGAAGTTACAATGATCTGATTCTTTCTTTAAGAAACCGTTTCAAGGACGACTTCTCCCAGGAGATCGAGGGAGAGATCTATGACCGCTGCCGCAATGAACAGGAAGTCATCCGCCGGATCGGCTACGACTATAAGATGGATGCCTTGAAGCCGGTAGGTTCCATCTTCACCCGCAGCGGCGCAGGAACATACGTTCCGCCGGAAGAAGTCGAAGAAAACATGCACATGGAACTGAGGAACTACTTCGCCGACTACAAGCCTGCCGTAAAACACAATCCGCGCACCGTGAATGAAGAGGAACTCAAGAGAGTCTGGAACTCCCTGTATAAACCGCGTCCCCGTTATGTTGAAAGACAAAGTGCGGATACGGAAAACAGATACCAGAAGCCGTCTCCGGGAAAAGAGCTGGTCTATCTGATCGACGGATACAACGTGATGCATGCGATGGATGACGTGCCGCTGAATGATCTGACCATGGCCAGAGAAAAAGTCATCGATCTGGTCTGCGACTTTGCGGGTTATGTTTCCGCAACGTGCGTGCTGGTCTTCGATGCCTACCTGCAGGATGCCTCCAGAACAAGCGTATCGCAAAGAGACAACATCACGATCGTCTATACCAGAAACAGGCAGACGGCCGACATGTATATCGAAGAGAAATCCAAGGAACTGAAAGACAAGTACCGGATTATCGTCGTAACCTCGGATGCCCTGGAACAGCTCTCGGTCTTTTCCAGCGATGCCTTCCGTCTGTCCAGCCGGGAATTCCTGGCGCGCTACAGCAAAATGCGCAGAAACATGACGCACATCGAGAAGGTGTCCAACCGGCCTCTGGAACAGATCAAAGAACTTCTGGATGAAGAATGAAAGAAGTGAAAAAGATAAGGAACAGTCCTTATCTTTTTTTTCATTTGTGAGCCCGTAATATTACAATATAAATAAGAGGTATTTTTATGAAAAACAAACAGTCTAAACTTCTGTTCTGGGTACTTGTCTGGGGTCTGGGTATCGTCGGACAGCTGTGCTGGAACATTGAGAACCAGTGGTTCAATACTTTCGTATACGCCAAGATCGCCAAGGATCCTACGATCATTTCCTGGATGGTGGCGGTATCGGCGATCGCGACGACATTTTCGACTTTCCTGTTCGGTACGCTCTCTGATCGCAGCGGGAAAAGGAAGCCGTATCTGGCCATCGGCTACATCCTCTGGGGTATCTTTACGATCCTGTTTGGTACAACGGAATTCATCGCCAAAGGCAATTCCGGAAATCTCCTGCTGGCAGCGACAGCCGTTGTTCTGGCAGATGCCCTGATGTCCTTCTTCGGTTCCATGGGTAATGACGCGAGTTTCAACGCCTGGCTCAACGACATGATGAACGAGG
>JAFZQL010000098.1 GCA_017620435.1 Erysipelotrichaceae bacterium | reverse complement strand
TGGCGTTCGGACTTGCGATAGGGTCTTACTATGCCGGAGAGTTCTTCCTGGACTTTCCGCCGATACTGACCTTCCTGGTGGGAATGATCGCTGTCGGACTGCTGCTGATGCTGGTATTCATCAAGGCCTTCCTGGGAGAAAAACCGAAAAGAAGCATCCTGGTCGCCATTCCGGCATTACTCTTTGTCGCATGGAACATCTACTACAATCTCGATGCGGGAAATACGATCGGCGAAACGGACTGGCTGATCAGAGCCGCCATCACATCCATCGCGATTGCGATCTTCTACGAAGTGCTCTGCAGAGGCATCTTCATCTGGAACCTCGAGAGAAACGACTACAACGTCTTCGGATGCATGGTCTTCTCAACCCTGTTCTATATCCTGACCTACATTCCGAATCTCATCGGCAAGGATCTTCTCTCTGCCGGTCTGGAGGCGGCCTACGCCTTTGTGGTCGGACTGGTTATGGCTACGGTGTATCTCAGAAACCGCAGGATCTTTCAGATCATTCTTCTGCGCTTCCTGATCGAACTCAGCGCCAGGGTCTTCATTGGAAACACAACAAGCTTTACACAGCTGCAGCTTATCATCTTCATTGCGCTGCTGGTCGTAGAACTGCTCTACGCCAACATCGTGACGCTGCTGAATAGAAAAAAGGACATGGCATATTAAAGGAGATAAAAATGGACAACAAGAAAAAAATACTGGCTATTGTAGAGTACATCATCGGATTTATACTGGTATGGAATCTGCTTGATTTCCTGTACTCGACATTTATTGTGAAAACGGCTTATCATTTCTCGCTCTCGCAGGATATGCTGATACCGCTGGGCATGATGGTCATCATCCTGTCGGTACAGATGTTCGGAAAGAAGAAATAGCAGAAATGGTCAAGTTTCATTTTGCAGGCAGATACAACGATGATCCTGAAAGCCTGATCACGCATCCGCACGAACCGGGATACGTTCCATTCAAGGAAGCCCCTGACATGAAGAAGCTTTCTTTGATCGTAAACGGACTGGCTCTGGTAATCGGTGTGGTTACGATCACGGCCTATTACATTGTTGCAAGAAAGCCTCTGGAAATCTGGGGCTGGGTCCTGTTCCTGGTTACGCTGATCCCGCACGAGTTTCTTCATGCGCTGTGTTTCAAGGGCGATGTATACATGTACGAGAACCTGAAAAGAGGTATGCTGTTCGTGGTAGGTCCGGGAACCTTCACCAAGGGCGAATTCGTCTTCATGTCGATGCTGCCCAATCTCGTGTTTGGCTTCATTCCGTTCCTCATCTTCCTGATTGATCCTTCCCATACGGTACTGGGAACCCTGGGAGCGATCGCGATCTCTGCGGGTGCGGGAGACTACTACAACGTTTTCAACGCAGTGACGCAGATGCCGAAAGGCGCGAGAACCTATCTGCACGGCACCAGTTCCTACTGGTACATGCCGGAAGAACAAAAATAAAAAAGAAGCATCACTGCTTCTTTTCTTATGCCTTCAGATTTATCAGCCGTGTTATAATTCGTTTGAACATGAGACCATATATTGCAGTATACAAAGACAACAAGACAGCATACAGCGGCGGTTTTGAACAGCTGTTAAGACAGGACAAGACACTGTATAAGGTGTCTTTGTTCAGAGAAGATGCACCTCTGACCTGTTTTGAATCTATATTTCCCGACTGGGCTTATGACTATGTGAATGACGGCGGGATCGCCATCGTCAGCGGCGCAAACAGCCATACCTTTTCTTTTGATGCCGGTTTCCTTTGCAGAGCCGCAGTTGAGTGGATCGATCTGAGTTTCTGCGGCCAGGGGATGGCCAGGATCTGCAGCAGTATTTCCGTTTTCTGTGGACAGGGAAAAGGAGAATTCACCCTTCATGAATTCCGCAGCATCAAAAACGGCCTGAGACCGGGTTTTTATCCGATCTTCATAGATCGGGAGTACGGCAAAGGCCATATCATCTATACCGGTGTACCGATGTCCGAGATCCTGACATACGAAGGAAGCACATTAAGAAATACGAACCGGCTGATCGATTTTGATGAGAGGATCTCGTCCGTAGATAAACAGAAAGTCGGAGCCGCTTTAAGAAACATCATGATGGATGCCATGAACAGTCTGGGACTTCCGTATATATCCCTCTGGTATTATCCGGATGGAGCCAAGAATATTTTCGGCTACAGCATCGATGGAGACGGTCTGCTGAGCGAAGGGGTGGATGATCTGATCCAGGTATCGGAAGAAACGGATACGAAGTTTCTTTTCTATATCAGCAAGCAGCTGTGCGAAGATGATTCGGATCTGCTGAATAAACTGAAAAAGATCCAAAGGAACAATCTTATCGGCTGCCACGGCGGAGTCCATAACGCAAAAGATTCCTATGAAGAGAATCTGAAAGATCTTGAAGAATACGAAGAATGGATGAAGTCTTTGGGAATCACTCCGATCCCTTCTTATGCATCTCCAAGAGGAATGTACTGTGCCGCTCTAGGGAAGACCCTGAAAGAAAAAGGATACAGGCACTCGCGCGATTTCGGTTATGCGGTCGACGATTATCCTTATTTCCCGATGAATGAAGGAAAACAGGATTCTCCTTTACAGATTCCGTGCGACGGGTTCAATGTCTGCAGATGGATGCTGAAAAACAAGGATGAAGGTCTGGATATGCCAAAGGCAGAAGAGATTCTTCATACCTATCAGAAACTGATCGATGACAAGATGGAAAGAGGACTTCCTTTACTGTTCTTCTGCCATCCGCAGTATTTCGGTTTATATGCGAAGGAAATCTATCCGAAGATGGTAGACTATGCCAGAGCAAAGGGTGCGGTTACCTGTGATTATGTCTCCTATGGCGATTTCTGGATCGAAAGGGACAAGGCGAAATATGATGCGGATGTAAGAGACGGCAGGCTGGAAATAAAGTTCACGAAGAGACCATCAAGCGTCCGTTTCTGTGTCAACGGAAAAATCTGCGATCCGCAAGAGAGCGTATTTACAATCGATATCTAAAAGAAATACAGATGAGACGGTATGCCTCTTGTACCACCAAAAGAAGGACTTCATCTCAGTTCCTTATGAACCGAAGAATGCGGACTATCTGAAAAGAAAAGTGAATGATACAAACCGCAGTTCAAAAGGAGAATGAAAAATGACATACAGATATGAGTTAAAAAACGAAGCCATCAGACTTGAAAAGGTCAACGAC
>JAFZQL010000097.1 GCA_017620435.1 Erysipelotrichaceae bacterium | reverse complement strand
TATGATGCTTCTGACGTAGATCCTTTTGTCCTCGAGCGAATCATACTGAACTGTCCTAGGGAAGCCTCCTTCCAGAATATAGGAATCAAGCTCCTCATCAAGGCGTTCCGATACCGGTTTTCCGTACATCTTCTTCATTCCGATGTATTCATCGAAGGTAAGAGTAAACAGTTCAAACTCGATATATCTTCCGGTCAGCTTGGTAGCCAGCTCTCCGCTGAGAAGATAGGAATTCGAACCCGTGATGAAGATGGAATACTCTCCTTCCTCTCTTAATGCATTGATCACCGGTTCAAACCCTTCGACGTTCTGTATCTCGTCTATGAATATGTATTTTGTTCCAGAAGGATGATCTTTCTGAAACAGGAGTTTCTCCAGATCGTCAGCAGTCTTGATGTTTTTGTAGCCGTATCTGTCCAGATTATAGAAAAAGATATTCTCCTGAGAGATCCCGCTTTCTGTCAGCTCATCTGCGATCATCTGCATCAGGCAGGACTTGCCGCATCTTCTCACGCCGCTGATGACCTTGATGATGTCAGTATCGTGATAGAAACCTCTGATCCTTTTCAGATACTTTTCTCTTTTGTACAGTTTCATATGATCCATAACAAAATACCTCAGTTAAATCATAACCGAGGTATTAAAATATGTCAATTTAGAGGGTATATTTTCTGTTTTCTTTGATTTATATACCCTATACAATATAATTTGGTGCCATAGGGGGGATTAAAACTAACTTTTCCCCTGTTTTATACGAACTAAAAGAATTTGCTGTTTACACCAACATATTACCATGTTTTCATCTGTTTTCAATATTCAATACTATAAGAGACAGACTATAAACAATGTATCCTAAGGGGGTTTTACTATAAAAGTTCGAGTTATAACATGGGTACTCACTTTCTCTTTCTAAACATTATCCATGATTCTATGATCAATAACTATAAAACAGTTTGCTCTTGTATTTCTTCGGCGAGAAACTTACCTGCAGTTCTGTAACATATTTGTTAATAATCTCCTTCTGCATGTTTGTGTCAAGATTACCGAAATAGCTATTCTTCAGATTGATTGTTTCTATCTGATCTTCAAGGTTTTCAATCTGGCTGCTGTAATGGATGAATACGTCATAAAAAGTATCTACATCAATAAGATCGCGTTTTGCATTCTCGGTCAGATTCTTCTGTTTTTTCTTTATTTTTTCCAGTTCAGACTTTTTTTCATTCAAACCAGACGAGTCATTGAAGTATTCGTTCGTCAGTTTCTGCAGATATACCTTGTTCTCTTCTAGCAGTTTGTCTTCTGAAGCATATCTTTTGCAGACAGGACATCTGTAGTATGGATATACTTTTTTGTATTTCCCTTTGCCTGAAGTCTGAATCATCATACATCTGCAGTTTCCACATGTTACCTTGTTCTTGAAAAGATAATTGACACGCCAGTGAGATTTCTTTTTTACTTTGCAATTTTTTATGGCCTTCTCAAATACTTCCTTGGAGACGAGAGGCTCACAATAATTCTCGTTGACAATTCCTCGATATTCCATTACTCCGATATAGAGTTTATTATTCACTGTATCTCTGACAGTGTCGTCCTTCATGATGTAGTTGAACTTCTTTTTGATCTGCTCAGAAACTTCCACATAATTTAACGTATTAGATGCGATATTGCTGAAGATGAAATTAATGATCTCCAACTGCTGCTTGTCCTCGCTGGGATACAGTTTCTTGTCGATCTTGTCATAACCGAGCGGACATCTTGGAAAAGGATACTTGCCTTCAACAATAGCCTGCTTATACGCTCGGATCGTTCTTTCAGAAGTTCTTTCCGATTCAAGTTGTGCATATACACCGGAATTAAAAACATGCGATCTACCTATGGCAGTGCTCAGATCCAAACTCTCCATTACGGATACGAGTTCGATCTTGTTCTTGTCAAAGAATTCGATCAGCATGTATAAGTCCTTTATATCTCTTGTAAGCCTGTCCAGACTGTGGAACACCACTTTATCAGCCTTTGCCTTTTTGACCGTATCCAGTAGATTCTGCAGTTCTGGTCGATTTAGAGATCTGGCAGATTTTCCCATTTCTGTGAAGATCTCAAGCTCATAATCCTGATAATGGTATTTGCAGTATTCAGTAATTACCCTCTTCTGCTCTTCGATGTTGTAACCGAAGAAAGCCTGTTGCACCGTGCTTTCTCTCACATAGCCAAAAATCTTAATCATAGATTAATTACCTCCTTATATGAATTCCATTTCAAGTTTTGGCAATCATAATCTAACAAACAGCCGATACTTAAAAACCGACTAATAGCATTGTCGGCTTGCCTCTGTGCTATTTGTTTTATTCAGCCTTCTACAGGCTCATGGAATAGTCCTTGCCCTGATTCAGATACTGCTCGATCTCGTTTTCGATTTCTCTTTGTCTCTGGGCCAGCAGGCCATTGATCATCCTTTTTACCGGAAGAGAGGAATTCCTTCCGGACAGCCTTGACCGAACGATATCTGTATCTTTGTATACTCTTCCTTTGTCTCCCTCGATCTCCCTGTGGTTTCTGTTTTCCAGGATCTTCTCATAGCTGTTTTCTTTCTCGTATCCCTTTCTTCCGGAAAGAACAGTATTGGCAATCTGTTCCTTTATTTTGACGATCTCTGTCTCTTTCCTTGATGAAACATTTCCACCTGCCTTTGCATTTATTTCGGATTCATACCGATCCAAAGCAGTCAGATAATTATTCCATTCATCCTTGCACTCCTTAGACTTCAAAAGACTATCCACAACATTCAATACCGCTTCTCTGTAGGGGATCATGTTGACAGAATTGATCTGAAGCCTTCCGGAAGAAGGGAGGACAGCATAAAGATCTTTTACGCTTTTCACTTTGCTGAGATCGGTATGCTTTGTTTTATCCAGGATGTTCCGCCTGGAAACATTGATATCCCTGAAAAGCTCGCTATATCTTCCGGAATATTCTCTTTTCAGAAGCTGGTTTGCAAACATCCTCTTGAAGTCGTCCAGACTTTTCTTCGGAAGTTTGCCATAGGTCCTGTCGAAAGATCCTGAAGGCTCATTCTCAAAGAAAAGGATATGGACATGAGGATGCGGGATAGTGCTGGTCCTGTTCTCCGGATGAAAGTCCTCCCACCAGGAGACATTGCCTGGATCCAGACCGATCGACTTCAGATAGGAAGGCATGATTGTTTTGATAACGGATGAAAACTGCTCCTGGTTCACGATATTGTAATTTGATGCTGTATCATAGTCTTTCATGCTCAGAACGAATTCATAGCAGATTGCTCCGTCTTTGCTAAGGGCTTCGATTCCTTTTTCCTTGAAAGCTTCGATCTTCTCTCGCGTATCCAGATTCCCTTCAGATGAAACGGTATATCCGTATCTTCCTGTATAGTCCATCAGGGAATCAGCTTCCTTTCCAGCATAGCGCTCTGTGTAATCGAAGTAGCTTCCTGCTCCTCCGAAAATCGACTGCGGCGTGACAGTTCCCTTGAAGCAGCTGTTCTTAGGTGCTGACTGCCCTATCCTGAAGTATCTGGCCTTGTTGATAAACTGTATAGGCATTATTCCTCATCCTCCTCTTCATCGTCGTCTTCCGTTATTACATGCGTGTGTACATCTTCACTTTTCCACTTGATGTGCATATATTCCTCAAGAGCCATATCCCATCTGGATTCCTCTTCAGTAATGACATCGATCGCCTCCTGTCTACTTTCCGGCGCTGGAAGTACACTGGGACTTCTGTAAAAAACTTTGTTGCCCAGATCGTTCTTTATAGCCAGAAACAGGATCTCTTCTATATCCCTAAGGACCACATTCATTGCCGCCTTAACCTGATCGGTAATCAGTTCATTGATTCTCTCAACAACATCCGCATCCTGTGTTTCATTGAGCTTCTTGAAATAGTAGAGTTTGACCGCTTCCTCGATAATCTGGGTCCTGTTCCTGGGATTTACTCCAGTTCGCCTGGAAGTTCTCTCGTCCTCTTCCCTTAGCCAAGCGAGTTTATAATCGATATCCGGATTGAATCTTATTGATGTTGTCTTTTCACTTCTTTTCATGTTATGTCCTCTCTTTTTCGTTTTGTAGCAACTTGCTACAAATGTATGGAATCCGAATTGTAGCAACTTGCTACAATTCTCTTTTCCGGTTTGTTTCATACGTTCTGTAGTACTGATCTGTACTACAAAAAGAATTTGTCTCGATATACGAGAAATGGCTTAAATAAAGCAAAAACTCAGCAGAGCTGAGTTGTTCAAATGGGTTTGTAGTACAGACATGTAGTACAAACCCTTTATCTTGCTTACGAATCAGTGCGGAAACACTGAATTCGTAAGATATGAAATGGCATTACTGCGGTGGATTGCAGTATACATAGCCCACTCCTTTCTTGTACTGGTGCGTCGATACGATCCTCCTTGCCCAGTCCGGCAACGAGATGAATTCTTCGAACGTATCGTTCTTATGGTTGAAGTTCGCTTCGACAATCACCATGGTATCCTCGTCGATAACGCCGGCTACGATCCCGGTATGGTTGAAGTTGGTCGTTGAGAAGATGGATCCGGGTGTCGGAGATTTCGTGAATGTCCATCCCTGGTCCTTCAGGTGCTGGTAGGCATCATAGGCAGCATTCTGTCCTCTTCCCCTGAATCCCGGATCGAAGCCGTAATGCTGGTAGAAGAGTCCCCAGGCAAACCATGTGCATTGTCCCATGTGATTATCGCCATACGGATTGATCCCTCCGTTCTTCGGTCCGTACCACATCTTCTTGTTGGAGAAGTCTGGCGCGAAGTCCTCCATTCCGATGATGATCGTTCCGTTGCCCAGTCCCGGATAGTAATCCGATCCGAAAGCGAACAGTGCAGGATTGATGTATTCATTAGAAGAGTTATAGACAGACAGTTTCGTCTCCCCTTCGGAATAGCCGATCACTTCAGTAGCCTCGACGATCTCTCCTGCTTTAAACATCGGCTCCAGCCATCCGTCCTTTGATTCGTATCTGGCGTAGAGATCGATGTCGTTTCCATCGATCTGCAGCAGGATCTCCTTCGAACTTGCTTTCAGGACTGTTCCCTTGGAGAATGCATAGAGCATGTCTCCCTGCCATACCTGATTGGTGTTGAAGCTGATCTCGTAGGATTCCGGATCCACATTGAGTCCATAGTTCCTGATCATGCTGAAAGTGATCTCCCGGTACGGATATACCCATTCATCTTCCAGGATGATGTTGCAGGCGGTGGTATCGTCTTCAACGCATTTGCCTCTTTTGATCTCTGGATAGTAGACCCAGTCATAGTCTTCCACTGTGACCGTCTTGCCGTTCTGTGTCTCTTCATGTTCCCCAACCTTCTCATACTTGAAGACGGTATATTTCCCCAGAACATGGATCTTTCTGAAATAGGAATCGTCATAGGATCCTATCAAAAGACTCTCCTTCAGATCGAGGAACTTCTGATCGTGGTAGTCCGGATCCATCTTTCCTGTATCAAGGTCCACGTTGTCCAGGCATTCTCCGGGATCTTCTTTCGCCTCGTAGAGAACGCAGCCTGTCATGGCGTTGTAATCAATCGAGACTTTGTGTTCATGAATGAAGTAATCTAAGTCGTTGGAGAAGTCTGCATCGTAGGATCCG
>JAFZQL010000096.1 GCA_017620435.1 Erysipelotrichaceae bacterium | reverse complement strand
CAATCCTGAAAGAAAAGAAGAAAAAGATCACCATAACAAAGAAACAGATCAACGAGTGGCTTGGCCATGAGATCTATGATTACGGAACAAAGGAAAAGAAGAATCAGATCGGCGTCGTTACCGGACTGGCTTATACTTCTTTCGGCGGGGATATTCTTCCGGTCGAAGTGAACTATTTTGAAGGAAAGGGGAATCTGATCGTTACCGGTCAGCTTGGCGATGTCATGGTGGAATCGACCAAGATCGCTCTTGACTTCATCAAGGCGAATACGAAGAAATACGGAATTCCAATCGAATTCTACAAAAAACACGATATTCATATTCACGTTCCGGAAGGTGCCGTACCGAAAGACGGCCCGTCTGCCGGTGTTACGATTACGACTGCCATTGTTTCCGCACTGACTAATACGCCTGTCAAAAAGGATCTGGCCATGACCGGAGAAGTTACGCTGCGCGGCAATGTACTACCGATCGGCGGGCTGAAGGAAAAATCGCTTGCAGCGCATCGCAGCGGCATCAAGACGATCATTATTCCGAAAGGAAATATCAAGGATCTGGACGATATTCCGGAAACTGTAAAGGAAGAAGTGACCTATATCCCTGTAGAAAAAGTGGATCAGGTCATCAACGAGGCTCTTGTCCGTGATTAGCTTCATCAAAAGCGCCAAGTCGGCAAAAGACTTTCCCAAAACCGATAAGGAGATCGTTTTTGTCGGACGAAGCAATGTCGGTAAATCCTCTCTGATCAACTGTCTGTACAAAAAAGATCTGGCCTATACCGGTAAAACGCCGGGGAAGACCAGGATGATTAATTTCTTCAATATCAACGATCTGTATACGGCAGTCGATGTACCGGGATACGGCTATGCCCGCAGATCGCAGAAGGAAGCCCTGGAATACGCGTCCATGATGGACGACTATTTCAGTCGGACTGACAAAATCAGACTGGTGGTGCAGATCACCGACGTCAGGATCGGCCTGACACAGGACGATATCGACATGGAAGAATATCTGAAAGACAGAATGCTGAACTATGTCATCATCGCCAACAAGATCGACAAGCTCTCGAACAATCAGCTGATGAATGCAAAACATAAACTCTATACAGGCAGAGATAACGTGATTTATTTATCTGCTGAAAAAAGAAAGAATATCGATGAGCTGAAGGACTATATTGATAGATATCTTTCCGACTAGATTTGCCTTTATCAGAAAGATAATCTATAATTTAGAAGACGTTGAAGGAAAGAAAGTAATCCTGATCGGGAACATAGAGATATAAGGGCTGGTGGAACTTATACTGGATCGGATGAAAATGTTGTTCCGGAGTCTACATCTGTACGTATGTCTGCGTTAAAGACTTAAGTAACAAGTTAAGGTGGTACCTCGCACAAAGCGACCTTTTGCCACCTTTTTTCTTTAGGAGGACAGAATTATGCTTAACAGTAAATATGTAGCAAAACAAGTTGAAGAAGGAAAGTATCAGGAATGGCTGGATCACCATTATTTTGAATGCGGTGACATGTCGAAGAAGCCGTACTGCATCGTCATTCCGCCACCGAACGTTACCGGCAAGCTGCATCTGGGCCATGCCATGGCCAATACGATACAGGATCTTCTGGCAAGATACAACCGACTGAAGGGTTATGATGTCCTCTGGGTCCCGGGAATGGACCATGCTGGCATCGCGACGCAGGCAAAAGTCGATGAAAGGCTTAAGAATCAGGGTATATCCCGTTATGATTTAGGAAGAGAAGGGTTCCTGGAAAAAGCCTGGGAATGGAAACACGAATATTCCGATTTCATCCGTTCACAATGGGCCAAGCTGGGAAATTCTACGGATTATCGAAAAGAAAGATTCACGCTGGATGAAGGTCTTTCGGCTGCCGTTACGAATGTTTTCGTTACCTACTATAAAGAAGGCCTGATCTACAGAGGCAAGCGCGTCATCAACTGGGATCCGGAAGCCAGGACCGCCTTAAGCAACATAGAAGTCATTCACAAGGATGTCGAAGCATACATGTACTACATCAGATATCAGCTGGCAGATGGAAGCGGCACTTTCGAAGTTGCTACCACCAGGCCGGAAACGATGTTCGGCGATGTCTGCATTGTAGTTAATCCGAATGACGAGAAAGTCAATCATCTGATCGGGAAAGAGGCGATCAACCCGGCCAACGGCAAAGTGCTTCCGATCATCGGCGATGAATACATTGAGATCGGTTTTGGTACAGGCATCATGAAATGTACGCCTGCGCATGACCCGAACGACTATCAAATTGCCATCAGACACGGTTTAGACATGCCTGTGTGCATGAATGAGGACGGAACGATGAATGAGCTGTGCGGCGAATTCAACGGTCTGGACAGGTTTGTATGCCGTGAGAAGCTGCTTGAGAAATACAAGAACGAAGGAGCGTTCGTCAAGGCCGAGAAGATCGTTCACTCCGTAGGTCATTCCGAAAGAACCGGCGTCATGGTCGAGCCGTATCTTTCCAATCAGTGGTTCGTCAAGATGAAACCTCTTGCGGATGATGTCCTGAAAGCGCAGGAGGATCCGAAGACGAAGATCAACTTCTATCCGAAGAGATTCGAAAAGACCTTCAATCAGTGGCTGGAAAATATTGAAGACTGGTGCATCTCCAGACAACTGTGGTGGGGCCATAGAATTCCTGTCTGGTATCACAACGAAACAGATGAGATCTATTGCGAATGTGAACCGCCGAAAGATATCGAGAACTGGCATCAGGACGAAGACGTTCTGGATACCTGGTTCTCCAGCGCCTTGTGGCCGTTTACCGTTTTAGGATGGCCGGATGATGCGGAAGACTATAGACGCTACTTCCCGACATCCTGCATGGTTACTGGTTATGACATCATTTTCTTCTGGGTTGCCAGAATGGCATTCTCGGCAAGACATTTCTGCAACGATGTTCCGTTCAAGGACTGTCTGATCCACGGTCTGATCAGAGATGAAAAGGGCAGAAAGATGTCAAAATCGCTGGGCAACGGCATCGATCCGATCGATCTGATCGACAAGTACGGCGCCGATGCGCTGAGACTCTTCCTGTCTACCAACTCCACGCCGGGTCTGGATATGAACTATTCAACGGAAAAGATGGAATCGGGATGGAACTTCATCAACAAGCTCTGGAATGCATCCAGATATGTGCTGATGAACCGCGATGAATCCTACATTTACCATAAACCGGAACATCTTTCCGATACCGATCAGTGGATCCTGAACAGACTGAATGAAGTCATTTCATCCGTTACGGCAAATCTTGATAAATATGAACTGGCGATAGCCGGAAACGAGATCATTTCCTT
>JAFZQL010000095.1 GCA_017620435.1 Erysipelotrichaceae bacterium | reverse complement strand
GGAAGTCCGGAAAGGATCGCCGCATCTTCCGGTTCGACTGCCCAGATCGTCATATCCGGGTTGTGTTCTTTCAGTACTTCGCCGATTCCCGTGAGAGTGCCTCCCGTTCCGATGCCGGAACAGAAACCGTCGATCTGATCCAGATCCCGAATGATTTCCAGACCTGTCTTGCGCTGTGCTTCCACGTTGGCGGGATTGTCGAACTGTCCCGGTACGAAGACGTAAGGATCTTCCTTGGCCGTATTCGCTACGATACGCTGACATTTGTCGATACATTCGCCGATATTGCCTTCGTCGTGGACCAGCCGGATCTGTGCACCGTACTGCTCGATCAGTTTCCTTCTCTCAACCGATACCGAATCCGGCATGACGATGATGACCCTGTATCCCTTGACGGCTCCGATCATCGCCAGATCGATGCCCTGGTTGCCCGAGGTACATTCTACGATCACCGAGTATTCATTCAGCAGTCCCTTCTTTTCCGCGTCTTCGATCATGTTAAAAGCCGTTCTGGTCTTGATCGAACCGCCGATATTGACTGCTTCATATTTTACATAGATCTGCGCGGCATCTTCTTCCCTGATCCTGTTGAGTCTGATCAGAGGCGTATTGCCTATCGCACCCAGAGCTGAACTGTATACCATATCCGTTTTCTAATATAACACATTTCATGAAACTATCCATGAAGGAGCAGATCATCTTAAGTAACATTTCATAGGAGATTTGTTATAATCATACGTAATATGTTGAAAAAGAACCTCGCAAACCTGATCACCCTCACCAGGATCATTGCCACTGTGGTCTTTCTTTTTTTGAAAGTACTGACAAAACCTTTTTATATGGTCTATGTCTGGTGCGGTCTTTCCGATGTTCTGGACGGCTTTGTGGCGCGCTCGACCGGGACGGCAAGTTCTTTCGGTTCCAAATTGGATTCCGTGTCCGATCTGTTTTTCTACAGTGCGATGCTGTACAAGATCTGGCCTTATCTGCACAGCAACACTTCAGCCTATGTACCGGTCCTGATCAATGCGATCATCTTCTACCGGATACTGCTGTATATCGCGGGAGGCTTCATCAAGAAGACACTTGTCAGTAGGCATACCTATATCAACAAGATTACCGGACTGGTCATGTTCTTTCTGCCTTTCATGGCGGGAAGCCGGTATCTGACGGCCTACTGTCTGTTTAACCTGGCTCTTGGCTACGCCGCTTCGATCAGTGAAACGGTATATATATTCAGGAAAGGAAACAAAGATGAAAATTGCGATCATTGATTTCAGAAGTCTCTTTACCAACAAGATCGGAGAAGCTCTGGAAAGAGTCGGAGCGGAATACGCCTATTTTCCTCATGACACGAAAAGCGATGCGCTTGAGGAATATGACGGGATGATCTTTACCGGAAGCTACGATACGGTCTTTGAAGGCGGAAAACAGGCGGACGGAAGTCTGTTTACATGCGGCAAGCCGATCCTGGGGATCTGCTACGGCCACCAGCTGGTACACTACATGCTGAAAGGAGAAGTCGTCAGATCAAAGACGCCGGAAGATGAGCCGGTCAGGATCGATACGAAGGAATCCCCTTTGTTTGAAGGGCTGCCTGCATCGCATATCGTCAGCATGCATCATAATGATGAAGTCGTCAGACTGGCGGAAGGATTTGAAAAGATCGCCGAAAGTGAGAGATGTTTCTATGCAGCTTCTCAGAACATAGAGAAAAAGATCTACACCGTACAGTTTCATCCGGAGGACAAGGGAAATGAATACGGGGATGAGATCTTCCGGAACTATCTGCGAATCATTGAAAAAACAAAAACAGCCTGAGGGCTGTTTTTATATGAATTAAGCGATGACGAAGATGACGTATCCGCCGTTGTCGAATTCCTTGTATTCCTTGATCCGATGGCCTTCTTTCTCAATGAATGCGATCCATTCATCAACGCTTCTAAGGCGTTCGTTTCCTCTCAGGGTATTGGCGACGATCGCGATCGTCGGAACCAGGAAGACATAGGCGTTGGCGACTCTGAGTCCTTCTTCCAGAGCGGAAGCCAGCTCCGCATTGTTTAGTGTTTCAAGCACTTCATAGGAGAATACCGTATCCGCATGTTCATCATCGTATGGAAGGCGGTAGATATCGTTCTGCTGATAGGATACGGAAGTACCGTTTGTCTCATTGATCCGTTTTGCCAGTTCCAGCATGTCCGCATCGGATCCGCAGTAAAGGACCTCATATCCGTTTCTGCTTAAGGCGACAGACAAAGCGGATGTTCCGTTTCCGGCTTCGATGATCCTTCCTTTTTCCGGGGTGTATCTTCTGACCAGATCCAGGAGATAAGTATATTCGTTGGCTGTCTTTTCTACGTAGGCGAAATAATCGGTATAGTCGTTGAACAGAGAACCGTACCAGACGGCAGGAGAGATGACCTTGGTAAAGCCCTTGCTGCGCAGAGATTCAAAGATATCTCCGTGGTTTTCGATCGGAACGCTTCCGTCTCTGTACATGGCTTCTCTTGGAATGAAGAGATCCTTTTCCTTGTTTTCCAGTCTTTCAAACAGAAGATCGCCGATCAGATGATCCATTTCGTGCTGAACGACGCAGGACTGGTCTCCTTTCAAGGCAAGTTTCTGTCTGTTTCCCTGCGGATCGTAATAGGCGATCACGATATCGTCGTTGTATCGGACCATGGCCCTGTATTCATACAGCGAGAAACAGCCGATACGGAAAAGTCTCTGTTTTCCTTTTTCTTCTATCAGAACAGGATTGATCAGGATATAGCGCTGATTTCCCAGGGTAACGGCAGAGATGGCCAGATCTATGCCGATCTGGGTTGCGGATAGTCCGATGGCTCCCCGTTTGTTTCCTTCTTTTCTGATCAGTTCATCCAGCGTATCGTTCAGATCCGTGATACATTCTACTGTTTCTTCCGCATGAAAGTCTTTGACCTTCCTGGTCTTGTTTGTCAGTACTTCAGGATTGTCTTTCCGGTGAATATCGTAGGTAACGATCTCTCTAATCATGATATGTCTCCCTTCCTGCTTCGATGTCAGTATATCATAAAGAGAGAGTCGATAATCTTCTCTAATAAGATATAATGAAAGCGTAACAGACAGAAAAGCTGAAAGCAGGAGGATGAATATGAAGATTGCGGTAGTTGGAAGCGGCGGAAGAGAACACGCCATTATCAAGAAGATCAAAGAGAACCCTCAGGTTGAAACGATCTATGCCCTGCCTGGCAACGGAGGCATCGCGGCGGATGCGGTCTGCGTTCCGGTGGGAGCGAAGGACATTGAAGGGATCGTGAAATTCTGTACAGAAAACAAGATCGATTACGTAGCGGTAGGACAGGATGATCCGCTGGTTCTGGGTGTGGTGGATGCTTTGAATGAAGCAGGCATACCCGCCTTCGGTCCGAACAGGGACGCGGCTATCATCGAAGGAAGCAAGGTCTTCTCCAAGAATCTGATGAAGAAGTACGGCATTCCTACGGCAGCCTACGAGACCTTTGACGATGCAGAAAAGGCTCTGGAATATGTCAAGACCTGTCCGATCCCGACAGTCGTCAAGGCCGACGGTCTGGCTTTAGGGAAAGGTGTCATTATCGCCATGAGCAGAGAAGAAGCGGCAGATGCGGTCAGAAGCATCATGCTGGATAAGCAGTTCGGTGCCAGCGGCAATCAGATCGTCATCGAAGAATTCATGGAAGGACCGGAAGTTACCGTTCTTTCCTTCACTGACGGTAAAGTCGTGAAGCCGATGGTGTCGTCGATGGACCACAAGAGAGCCCGCGACAACGACGAAGGTCTCAATACCGGCGGTATGGGAACGATCGCCCCGAATCCGTACTATACAAAAGAAGTTGCCGATGTCTGCATGGAAAAGATCTTCCTGCCGACGATCGAAGCCCTGAACAAGGAAGGAAGAACCTTCAAAGGATGTCTCTACTTCGGACTGATGATCACCAAGGACGGTCCGAAAGTCGTCGAATACAACAGCCGTTTCGGCGATCCGGAGACTCAGGTCGTACTGCCTCTGCTGGAGAGCGATCTGCTCACGATCATGCAGGCAACGACATACGGAACTCTGGCGGAAACGGAAGTGAAGTTCATGGACAAAAAGGCGGCCTGCGTCATCATGGCGTCGGAAGGCTATCCGGAGCACTACGAGAAAGGCTACGAGATCACGATCCCGGATGAAGTATCCGATATGGTCTTCGTTGCCGGAGCGAAACTGGAGGATGGAAAGCTGCTGACAAACGGCGGCAGAGTGCTGGGATGTTCGGGAATCGGCGATACCCTGGAAGAGGCGCTGAAGAATGCCTACGGCGTTGTTGAGAAGGTACATTTCGACAATCAGTACTACCGTCACGATATCGGTCAGAGAGCCCTGAAAGCGGTAAAAGAATAAAGAAACAAGGCAGGCAGAAATGCCTGCTTTTAATTTATAAACATTTAATATCTATCCATGTTGTTTTGTGAAAATTGTGTGATAAAATGGAATTAAGCCTTTGTATTGTTACCAGAGGAATAAAGAAAAATGTGTGATCGGCAATCGCTGCAGATCGGCGGGAAAGCAAAGGAAGAAGCTTGTCATCTTCTAAAGCCGGACCGGAAACATATTTTTTTATCCCATGCTGAAAGCGCTAACAGATGTTTGAACTTTCAGATCTATCAAGAGAAGGCGCAAATAAGAAAGGGTGATCAGAATACTGTGACAAGGAGTATTTATGATCAAGAAGGAGAAATTATGAAAAAACTTTTAGCAGTGCTGCTGGCAGTCCTGATGGTTCTCACACTGGCTGGCTGCGGCGGCAAAGAAGAACCTGCACCTGCTCCTGAGGAAGTAGATCTGACCGGCAAACCTCTCAGAATCTTACAGTTCGTTTCTCAGTCACTCGGCAGCTTATCATGCGAAGACCTGGTTTATGAAGGAATCAAACAGTTCTGTGATGAAACAGGTTCAACAGTTGAAACATTCGAGTTAAACAACGATGACAGCCGTATCGCTGCTCAGCTGACAGAACTCTGCGGCTCCGGCAAGTATGACGTTGTCATTACCGGTTACTGGAACCTGGAAGAGTACGTTGAACAGGCCGGCCTTGAATTCCCTAACATCAAGTTCATGGCTTTCGACTGCACGATCGACTTCGACACTTATCCTGAACTCAAGAAGAACGTTTCTTCTTACCTCTGCAAGCAGAATACTCTGGCATTCGCTGCCGGCGCTCTTGGCGGTCTGATGACTGAATCAGGCTTAGGTCTGACAAATGAAGACAAAGTCCTGGGCTTCGTAGGTGGCGGACATGTTACTGCTATCGATGACTTCCTCATCGGCTACATCCAGGGTGCTCATTATGTAGATCCTGAAATCGCCGTTAAGTATGCTTACGTTGGTGACTGGCAGAATACCGCTCTGGCAAAAGAGCTCGCTATCGACCAGTACAACGCCGGTGCCGACATCGTATTCGGTGTTTGTGCTCCTGCTTCATTCGGTGTCTGTGATGCTGCTTACACAATGCAGAAGTATGCGTTCGGTGTTGATACAGACCACTCCGGCCAGCTGCAGATCTCTCATCCGGAACAGGCTGAATACACGGTTTCTTCCGCTGTAAAACAGTTCGGTTATGCCATCTATGATGGTCTGAAGACGATCTATGACGGCACAGTCGTTTGGGGCGTTAACAACAGCTTCGACTTCGATACCGGCTACCTCGAGATGCTTGAAACCGATGTCTTCAACAAGACAGTCAAGGAAGGCATGCCTGAAGTATACGCTCAGTATCAGGAAATCGTCGCTAAGCTGCTCAAGGGCGAAATCCCTGTAGGCACAGCTGTAGGCGCTACTCAGGATTACATCGACGCTGAATTAGCAAAGGCTGAACCAGCTCAGTAATCGATCAGAGATTTTACTATGCAAGATAGCCAGGCAATCTGGCTATCTTGTTTTTATTTATCACGTATTCGGAGAAAGAATATGACTAATGAAGAGAATAAAAATTTAATTGACGATGTG
>JAFZQL010000094.1 GCA_017620435.1 Erysipelotrichaceae bacterium | reverse complement strand
GGTCTGAAACAGAATAAAGGAGTTCAGAAAACGGAATCCCCGGTAGTCGAAGAAGGATACAACGATTCACCGGAAGACGCAAAAAAGAGAGCGAACGGCGATCTGGTGCGAGTCGACGGTTTCGATATCGAACATGGTTCCTTGAGGGGCTACTATGGTCATGACAAGGATATCAGGATCCCGAATGCGGCTGTCATCATAGGATACAGATCCTTCGGAGACAGCCAGCGTTTTCTTGAATCGGTCGATCTGAACAAGGCGGGATGCCTTTTAAGCAACGCTTTCGAAAACTGCCCGAATCTGCATACCGTTAAAGTTCCGGCATCCGTTACTACGATCAAGAAGGATTCCTTTGTGAACTGTCCGAACCTGACCCTCTACGTCAGAAAGAGCCAACTTCCGGAAGGTTTTGAAGAAAGCTTCAGAGGCAAGGAAATCGTCTATCTGGAGGAATGATTCGATTGGAAACAAGGAGGGATGACATATGGATGACAGACTGTACGAGATGATCTTCAAGAGAAAGTCTTTTCACCTGTTCCGGGATCTGGGAGATCTTTCCTTAACGCCGGAAGAACTATCTGACATCACGGATGTCTTTGATACACTGACTCCTTTATATCCCGACATCAGGACGATGATCCGTATCGTTCCGGCCGAAGAAACAAACTGCAAAAGAGGGGAAGAGTACTGTATCCTGTTCTACAGTGAAAAAAAGGAAGGATATCTACAGAACATCGGCTATCTGGGGGAACAGCTGGATCTGTATCTGGTATCGAAGAATATCGCTACGCTCTGGTTCGGGATAGGCAGGATAGAGGAAGAATCCTGTGAAGGCATGGACTTCGTCATCATGATCGCCATCGCTAAAACAGAGACAAACAGGTTCCGCAGGGACATGTTCAAGAGTAAAAGAAAGGCTCTGGATGAGATCTGGGAAGGTCCTGTCATTGAAGGTGTATCGGATATCGTCAGATTCGCTCCCAGTGCCTGTAACAGCCAGCCCTGGCTTGTTAAGAACGAAGGAGAACTATCGGTATTCCGTTATAAAAAGCCCGGGAAACGAGGTATTATGCCTGCAGACAGAGTGTCCTACTACAACCGCATCGACATGGGCATCTTCCTGTGCTTCCTGGAACTGCTGATGTCTCATCATGGAACTGGATATCAAAGACAACTGTTCAGCGATGACGGGGAAGATCGAGAATTCACTTTGAACGCAAGATATATCCTCAATCGTTAGAATTCAGATATAATAGAAATAGACGGAGGATTAGCTCAGTTGGGAGAGCGCGCCCTTCACAGGGGTGATGTCGCAGGTTCAAGTCCTGTATTCTCCACCATTTCCAATACAAGGATCTTCGGATCCTTTTTGTGTATCTGTTTCTTTTAGAACCAAAATGGTTTATGATTTTAGTAGAAAAAGGAGTAAAGTATGATGAATATTTCACCGCTTCAGAAAGAAAGACTTCAGTATAATCCAAAACTTCCGGGAATGCTGAGAAACGGCATTTCCGAGATCTGTGTAAAAGAAGGGAAAGAAACCGAAAGCGTCGCCGATCAGGTCAAGATCAAGGAGCTCTTCCCGAATACCTACGGCAAGAGAGAGATCACGTTTGAGAAGGGACAGAATACATCTGCAGAGAAGAAACAGGTCGTAGGCGTTATCCTTTCCGGCGGACAGGCTCCGGGCGGGCACAACGTGGTATGCGGTCTGTATGATGCCCTGAAGGCCACCAACAAGGAGAACGTACTCTATGGTTTCAAGGGCGGACCTAGCGGTTTACTGGAAGACGACTATCTGGTATTCGATGACGAATATATCGATCAGTTCAGAAATACCGGCGGTTTTGATATTATCGGTTCAGGCAGAACGAAGCTGGAGACCGAAGAACAGTTTGCCGTAGCAGCAGAGGTTTGCAAGAAACACGGGATTACGGCCATCGTCATCATCGGCGGCGACGATTCCAATACCAATGCGGCTGTCCTGGCGGAATACTTCGCAGCTCATGAGACAGGCGTACAGGTAATCGGCTGTCCGAAGACGATCGACGGCGACCTGAAGAACGAGGATATCGAGTGTTCCTTCGGTTTCGATACCGCCACCAAGACCTACAGCGAGCTGATCGGCAACATCGAGAGAGATGCCAACTCGGCCAAGAAATACTGGCACTTCATCAAGGTCATGGGACGTTCCGCTTCTCATGTCGCACTGGAATGTGCACTGCAGACCCAGCCGAACATCTGTCTGATCGGTGAAGAAGTCGCAGCCAAGAAGATGTCTCGGTCTGCGATTGCGGATTACATTACGGACGCCGTTGCGGAAAGAGGAAACAACGGCATGAACTTCGGTGTGGCGATCATACCGGAAGGTATCGTTGAATTTGTTCCGGAATTCTCTGTTCTGATTGCCGAGATCAATGAACTGCTGGCAGGAGAAAAGGCCGAGGAATTCAATGCGCTGTCTTCCTGGAAAGAAAGATATGCCTTTATCGAGAAAGGTCTGACCAAAGAATCCATGGATGTCTTTGCGATCCTTCCGGAATCCATTCAGCAGCAGCTGTTCATGGAGAGGGACCCGCATGGCAACGTGCAGGTATCCCTGATCGAATCGGAGAAGCTGTTCTCTGCTCTGGTCAAAGCTAAACTGGCGGAGAGAAAGAAGGCCGGAACATACAAGGGCAAGTTCTCTGCACTGCATCATTTCTTCGGCTATGAAGGAAGATGCGCATTCCCGTCCAACTTCGACGCGGATTACTGCTACTCGCTGGGCTACAATGCGTTCATGCTGATACAGTACGGCTACAACGGCTATCTGTCCAAGATCTCCAATCTGTCCAAGCCGGCAGAGGAATGGGTCGCCGGAGGCATGCCGATCACGAAGATGATGAACATCGAGAGAAGACATGGAGAGGATAAACCGGTCATCAGAAAGGCTCTGGTGGAACTGGATGGCAAACCGTTCGCATACTTTGCCGCTCACCGCGAGAAATGGGCCGTCGAGACCTGCTACACGTATCCGGGTGCGATCCAGTACTACGGACCAAGCGATGTCTGCGATCAGACGACCAGAACACTGGCGCTGGAAAAAGGGGAATAAAAGATTTAAGGCTTCACTTGTGAAGCCTTTTTCTTGTGCTATAATATTGCTGTGACGGGGCGTTAGCGCAGTTGGGAGCGCGTATCGCTGGCAGCGATAAGGTCACGGGTTCGAATCCCGTACGCTCCACCAGTTACAGCTGAAGGATCTTTGCGATCCTTTTTGTTAAGAAGGAGATATGAAATGAAAATTGAAGTCAACAAGAGAGGAAGCAGAGAATACTACGACGAGTTTTTGTATATCGCATCCAGATACAGGAATCTTCAGCAGAATCCCAATACAAAGATCTACCGGATGACGCATTATCTTGCCGTCTATCTGTGCCTGGCACTGTTTACCGGTACGGTCAACCTGCTGTTCTATTTCAAGAACGGGGGAAGCCTTCATCTGATGGTAGCAGGCATGCTGTTCCTGCTGCTGATCCTGTATGTGCGCTACTATGTGACCGCAGATAAACGCATCAAAGCCTTCATGAACGATGAAGGAAGCAAGATCATCGAGTTCACCGGTGAGTATGTCGGATACAAGGACGACAGCAAGGACATCAGGATCAGCTGGGATGATGTCAGCTGCATTCTGTTCGCCAGATATTCGATCTGCTTCATCCCGAAGAATCAGTCGGATATTCTGATCTCCATCAGCAGGGAATACGAGGATGAGGTCAAAAAAGGACTTCTGGAAGCCGATAAGGAATATCTGATCGCAGAGAAGAAGAAATAAATAAGAGCTGCATTTGCAGCTTTTTGTTTTGTATCGTTTCATTAGAATGAATTATTCCGATTTCCGGAAGATTTTCAGGTTTTTAAATGTTTTTGTATCATATTGAAACATCCTTCGGGATAAAAAAGTGCTACAATGAAATAGATTTCGGTTTTTTTAGATCATCCATAGGAGGCCACAAGATAATGAATGATAGGGATTTATTAAAATATGGGATTTCAGATGTTAAGGAAGTCATCTACAATCCTTCCTACGAGCTGCTTTTTGACGAGGAAATGAAGAGCGGTCTGGAAGGCTATGAGAAGGGACAGCTTACGGAACTGGATGCGGTCAATGTCATGACCGGCATCTATACGGGCAGGTCTCCGAAGGATAAGTACATCGTCATGGATGACAATTCCAGAGATACGATCTGGTGGACTTCGGAAGGATATCCTAATGACAACCATCCGATGTCGGAAGAGGTCTGGGAGAAGGTCAGGGATCTGGCCAGGAAGCAGTTGTGCGGCAAGAAGCTTTATGTTGTGGATGCGTTCTGCGGTGCGAATGAAGATACCAGGATGCCGGTCAGGTTCATCATGGAAGTTGCCTGGCAGGCCCACTTTGTCCGCAACATGTTTATCAAGCCTTCTGCAGAAGAACTGCAGGACTTCAAGCCGGGCTTTGTCGTCTACTGCGCTTCTAAGGCTGCCGTAGAGAACTATCAGGAACTGGGTCTGAATTCTGCGACCTGTGTGGCTTTCAATATTACCTCCAGGGAACAGGTCATCCTGAATACCTGGTACGGCGGAGAGATGAAGAAAGGCATGTTCTCGATGATGAACTACTATCTGCCTTTAAAGGGCATTGCTTCGATGCACTGTTCCGCCAATACGGACATGAACGGCGAGAATACGGCGATCTTCTTCGGCCTGTCAGGTACAGGAAAGACAACGCTTTCTACCGATCCGAAGAGACTGCTGATCGGTGACGACGAACACGGCTGGGACGACAACGGCGTCTTTAACCTCGAAGGGGGATGCTATGCCAAGGTCATCAATCTGGACAAGGAATCAGAACCTGACATCTATAATGCCATCAGAAGAAATGCATTACTTGAAAACGTCACGGTCGATGAAAACGGAAAGATCGACTTTGCGGATAAATCAGTTACCGAAAATACCAGAGTATCTTATCCGATCGATCATATCGAGAAGATCGTCAGACCTGTATCCAGCGCTCCTGCTGCACAGAATGTGATCTTCCTGTCTGCGGACGCTTTCGGCGTGCTGCCTCCTGTTTCCATCCTGACACCGGAACAGACCCAGTACTACTTCCTTTCCGGCTTTACCGCAAAACTGGCAGGAACGGAAAGAGGTATTACCGAACCGACACCGACATTCTCAGCCTGCTTCGGTCAGGCCTTCCTGGAACTGCCTCCGGTCAAGTATGCGCAAGAGCTGGTGAGGAAGATGGAAATGTCCAATGCGAAAGCCTATCTGGTCAATACCGGCTGGAACGGTACAGGAAAGAGAATCTCCATCAAGGATACTAGAGGCATCATCGATGCCATCCTGAACGGTGCGATCAACAGATCGGAAACGAAGAAGATCCCTTACTTCGATTTTGAAGTACCGACAGAGCTGGAAGGCGTCGATACGGGAATTCTGGATCCTAGAGATACTTATACCGATCCTGAAGAATGGGACAGAAAGGCCAAAGATCTGGCTTCCCGTTTCATCAGGAACTTCCATAAATACGAAGACGGCGAAGCAGGAAAAGAACTGGTAAATGCCGGTCCGAAACTGTAAAGAGGATGTTTTATGGTCAGAATTGTTGAGACATCGGTACGTGACGGTCAGCAGTCGCTGTTTGCGACCAGAATGACGACGGAAGAGGCTGTTGAACTTTGCAGGCTCTATGATGAAGCGGGTTTCCATGCGATCGAGATGTGGGGAGGCGCCACCTTTGATGCCTGTCTGCGTTTTCTGAATGAAGATCCGTGGGAAAGACTAAGAGAAATCAAGAAGGTCTGCAAGAAGACAAAACTGCAGATGCTTTTCAGAGGGCAGAACATTCTGGGATACCGTCATTATTCGGATGATGTTGTGGATATGTTCTGTAAGAAGTCGATCGAGAACGGTATCGATATCATCAGGGTGTTCGATGCGCTGAACGACATGCGTAATCTGAAACAGGCCGTGGAATCGACGAAGAAATACGGAGGAGAATGTCAGATCGCCCTGTCATATACGACTTCTCCTGTCCATACGATCGATTACTATCTTTCCCTGGCGGAAGAAGCAAAAGAAATGGGTGCTGATTCGCTTTGTATCAAAGACATGGCAGGCGTGCTGCTGGCCAAGGATGCGATACAGCTGGTAAGCACCCTGAAAAAGAGGATCGATCTGCCGCTTGAACTGCACTCCCACTGTACCGCAGGTGTCTCGGAGATGACCTATGAAGCGGCGATCAAAGCCGGAGTAGATATCGTGGATACCTCGCTGTCACCTCTATCCAACGGAACGGCCCAGCCATCCACCCAGGCTCTGGTCATGTCTCTAAGAGGAACGGAGTACGATACCGGCATCGATATCCATGTTCTGCACAGGGCGGAACCGGTGATGACCAGGATCGTAAACAAGTATACCGAGAATGGACTTTTGGGTCCGAAATCTCTGCAGACCAATCCGAACATCCTGAACTATCAGGTTCCCGGAGGCATGCTGTCGAACATGATCAAACAGCTCAGCGATCAGGGCGCCATGGACAGGTATGAAGACGTGCTGGTAGAGATCCCTAAGGTCAGAAAGGATCTGGGATATCCGCCTCTGGTAACGCCAATGTCGCAGATGGTCGGTACGCAGGCTGTATTGAACGCGCTCAACGGCGAACGCTACAAGATGTGTACCAGAGAGGTCAGGGACTATCTGCACGGCAAATACGGCAAAGCTCCTTCTGTGATCGATGAGGAAGTCAGAAAGAAGATCATCGGCGATGACGAGGTCATTACCTGCCGTCCTGCCGATCTGCTGAAGCCGGAATTCGAGGGTCTGAAAAAGAAGTATCAGGACATTGCCAAGAGCGATGAAGACGTGCTCTCTCTGGCACTGTTTGAACAGGTTGCCGCAGACTTCCTGAAGAGAAAGTATCAGCAGGAAGAAACAGAAACGGATTCGTTTGAGATGTACATCTAGGAGAAGATCATGAAAGAGATATGGAACAATTATTCAGGCATCATAGCGATCATCGGCTATCTCCTGCTTCTGTTCATCTTCCTGAAACTGAAGAAAAGAAAGAAACCGGAACAGGTTACAGAAAAAGCAGAGCCGCTTGATCTGAACGATGAATATAAAACGGTAGCCGCTCTGGTGGCGGCCATCGAATGCCGTAACGAGGAACATCGCAACGTCAGAGTGATCAGTGTGAAAGAGGTAGGATAAGATGAAGATCTATAAAGTGAAAGTCAATGGCAAGGTCTATGAAGTCGAAGTAGAAGCTGTCGATGCAATAGAGAAGAAGACAGAATCTGTACCGGTGAAAGAAGAAGTAAAAGCCAAAGCGGAAGCAGGAGAGAAACAGATCCTGGCGCCGATCGCCGGCAAGATCCTGGATGTGGTCGTGAAAAAGGGTGACAGCGTCAGGAAAGGACAGACTGTTGCCATCATCGAAGCAATGAAGCTGGAAAATGAGATCCAGTCCGCATATGAAGGAATTGTAAAGGACATTCTCGTAGGCAAGGGTTCGGATGTCAGAAACAAGGATGTTCTGATGATCCTGGAGTAATGAACAAGATTCATTTCAAGGAAATCGATTCAACCAATACCTGGCTGAAAGAGAACTATCGAACTCTGGAGGATATGACTTCTGTCTCTGCTCGGCTGCAGACCGCGGGAAGAGGCAGAAGAGGAAGATCCTGGGAAAGCCAAGAGGGGAATCTTTATCTTTCTTTACTGCTGAAGGATGAGAAGTATCTAAGACATGTCGATGCCATCTCAACGGTATCAGCCTATCTCATCCTGAAGGTCCTGGAAGGATACGGTATCAAGGATCTAGGCATCAAATGGCCAAACGACATTTATGTGAAGGACGAGAAGATCTGTGGCATCCTGCTGGAGAGTGTATCAACCGATAGACTGGAATGTCTGATTATTGGGATCGGCCTGAATGTCAATCAGAAGGAGTTTTCGGGAGACTATCGGCAAAAGCCTGTTTCCATGAGAATGCTGACGGGCAGGGATACAGATCTGGATCAGCTGGAAGATGATGTATGCAAGGCTTTGACAGAAGGCCTGAATCAGTTAAACAAGGGACATGATTTCCATGCGCAGATCAGCCGTTACGACTATCTGAGAGACAAAGATGTCTATGCCTTGATCGAAGACAAAAAGGAGGCTGTCCATGTATTGGGGAACAGGCCCGGCTATACTCTGGAAGTGATCTGTAAGGATCTAAGAAAGAATCTCAGATCTTCAGAGATCAGTTTCCATCTTTAAGGAGGATGAATATGAGTTTTCTTTATGAGAATCTGTTTGCCCTGACCTGGCAGCAGGTTACGATGTGGGCGATCGGAGGGATCCTGATCTATCTGGCCATCGTGAAGGAAATGGAACCTTCATTGCTGCTGCCGATCGGATTCGGAGCCATTCTGGTTAACCTGCCGTTTTCCGGTGCTGTGGACCAGTATGTCAGCGGTATCCTGCAGGAAGGACCTCTAACGGCTTTATACAATGCGGGAATCGCGAATGAACTGTTTCCGCTGTTGTTGTTTATCGGCATCGGCGCAATGTGCGATTTCGGTCCACTGCTTTCCAACCCGGTACTGATGATCTTCGGTGCGGCTGCGCAGTTCGGCATTTTCTTTACCTTCTGTATCGCATCCATGTTTTTCCCGACCAACGATGCCGCATCCATCGCTACCATCGGTGCTGCCGACGGTCCTACTGCCATCGTTGTCGCCCAGGTACTGCATTCGTCCTATCTTGGACCGATCATGGTTGCGGCTTATTCCTACATGGCTCTCGTACCGATCATTCAGCCTCCTGTCATCCGTCTGCTGACGACAAGAAAGGAAAGACTGATCCGGATGGATTATGAACCGAAAGCCGTATCCAAGATGACCAGAGTACTGTTCCCGATCATCATCACCGTAATTGCCGGTCTGATCTCTCCGGCATCTGTTTCTCTGGTAGGTTTCCTGATGTTCGGCAATCTTCTGAAAGAGTGCGGTGTGCTTAACGGCCTGTCCGATACGGCACAGGGCGCCATGGCCAATATGATCACGCTGATGCTGGGCATCACGGTCGCTTCCCAGATGCAGGCGGAACGTTTCCTGCAGGTCGATACCTTGATGATCCTGGGACTGGGACTGTTTGCCTTTGTCTTTGATACGGCAGGCGGTGTGCTCTTTGCCAAGTTCCTGAATCTCTTCCTGAAGAAGAAAGTCAATCCGATGATCGGTGCGGCAGGCATTTCCGCTTTCCCGATGTCGGGCAGGATCATCCACAAAATGGGACTGCAGGAGGATAATCAGAACTTCCTGCTGATGCATTCCATGGGTGTCAACGTTTCCGGTCAGATCGCTTCGGTCATTGCCGGCGGTCTGATCATGAGTTTCTTTATGTAGGAGGATCATAGTATGGAATTTACACCTGTCAACTTCATTATCAATCTTCCTTATCTTTTAAAGGGAGAACTGGGACTGTTTACGGCTCTGGGACTGATTGCCCTGTCGGTCATCGTTCTGAACCGGATCTCAGACAGCAGAGAATAATCGGACTTCACATCAGTGAAGTCTTTTTTTGATAAGATATAGATATGAAACCGGATATCAATGAAGAAAGTGTCTCCTGCGCCTGTCTGTATCAAAAGGAGTGCGGAAGATGTACGCTGATGCCTCTGGATTATCAGAAACAGCTTGCGGTCAAGAAGGAGCTTCTGAAAGAGGCTCTGTATCAATATGCCGGATATACGCAAGAGATCGGCGATATCTTTCCAAGTGAAGACTATCTCTACTATAGAAACTGCAGCAGTCTTCCGGTCATTGAAGAGAACGGGAGTCTGGTATCGGCGGTATACCGTTCCGGAAATGATCTTCCGATCGCCATCGAACAGTGTCCCGTCCATGACATCCCGGTAGAAAGAACGAGACTGGCCATCCTGCAGGTCTTGAACAGTCACCACTGCTCTGCCTACAGTCATGCAGAAAAGAAAGGGATCAGACAGCTGATCGTCAGGGGATTCAATACTGAATACCAGGCGGTCATCATTACCGGCAATGATGTTCTGGATCATAAAACGGTTAAGGATCTCTCCGGGATACAGCACCTTGTTTCCATCTATCAGGGTATCAACACTAAGGAAGATCCTGTCGGGATGATGCCGGAGAAAGTGAAACTGCTGTATGGCAAAGAGAAGATCACGGTGAAGATGGGAGAGTATTCTCTGTATTTAGGTCCGAAGGCTTTCTTTCCCCTGAATAAGGATCAGGCGGAGAGGATCTGTCAGGATGCCGCAGCACTGATTCCTGAAGGAAGTAATCGGGTAATTGACGCCTACTGCGGTATCGGAACGATCTCGCTGTACCTAAGTAGAAAAGCCAAAGAATTGATTGGGATCGAAGCGGAGAAGGAAGCCGTAAATACTGCGGCGGAGAATGCGAAAAGAAACGGACTCAGGAATCTTTCCTTTATCTGTGATGATGTTTCTAAAGCGATCACCCGTATCCTGGAGAAAGAAAACATCGATGTGCTGGTCGTTGATTCACCGCTTACCGGCCTGGATCAGGAACTGACTGAAACCATACTGCGATCAAAGATCGGCAGGATCGTCTATCTTTCCTGTGATCCCGAAACCCTGGAGAAGGATCTGAAGCTTCTGCAGAAGAATTATCAGATACAAACAGTCAAAGGCTACGACATGTTTCCGAATACCCCGCTGGTAGAAACGCTTGTCCCTTTGACGTTAAAAGGTGACATATGAAATTCGTGTTTATCATAGGCGATGCGGCTGTCGGCAAGATGACGGTCGGACAGGAACTGGCGAAGATCACGGATCTGAGACTTTTTCACAATCACATGACGATCGAACCTGTCATCGAGATCTTCGGCAGCTATGACGGAAAGACCGTTTCCGAGATCCGGGATGTCATATTCAGGAACTTTGCGGCTTCCGACAATTATGGAATGATCTTTACCTTGATGATGGATTTCGATCTGCCGGAGGAGTGGGTATATCTGGAACACGTAAAAGAGATATTCGAACCTTATGGAACGGAATTCTATTATGTCGAACTGATCGCGTCGCAGGAGATCAGACTGGAAAGAAACATCAGTGAAAACCGTCTGCAGCACAAGGCTTCCAAAAGAGACATCGAGATCTCGAACCGGCGTCTGATCGATGATGACAGGAACCACAGATGTGTCAGCTATGAGGGAGAGATCCCCTTTGACAATTATCTGCGGATCGACAATTCCGACAAGGGAGCCGATGTCGTGGCGAAGCTGATCAAGGAGACCTTCGGACTGTAGGGAGGAAAGAACGGATGACAAAAGATGAAATGATGAATCTCATAAATCGATCGCTATTTGCGACCATGGGCTATACCGATGAAGAGGGAATACAGAATATTCGTAGAGTTTTCTGCGTCTGGCACAAGGGGCTGGGCAGACATCTGATTTCGACGAATACAGGTTCATCCCATGTACGGAGTCTGATGAAAAACGGGAAGGGCTGTCTGTACTTTTCCGATGATTCTTCTTTTGAAGGACTATGCCTGTACGGCTGTTTTGTGATTCATTTTGAGAAAGAATACAGAGAACTGCTGTGGAATGAAGGGGATGAGAAGTACTACCCGAAGGGTGTTGAAGACGAGGATTACTGCATCCTGGAATTTATCGCCGGGAGCGGCCGTTTCTACCGCTATGACGGAAAGGGAGATCTGTCTTTGTCGGAGATCGAGGCTTATGATCAAGGTAAAGAATTCCGCAACGGATACAATGCCGTTCAGCAGCAGAAGATGGATGCCAAAACGTTCTTTAACGATGTAATCAGTCAGAATGAAGACAGGCTTGGTACATATTTTTGTGAAGATGCCGTGATCCGCTGGCACTGTAGCAATGAATCTTTCACGGTAGAGGAATACATTCGGGCAAACTGCGAATATCCGGATTCCTGGGAGGGCGAAATCGAGAGACTGGAAGAGTATGGCGATGAGGCGGTCGTAGCTGCGAGAGTCTACCCGAAGGAAGGAAACGAATCGCATCATGTGGTGAGTTTCATCCGGCTGAAAGATGACAAGATCGTTTCCATTGATGAATACTGGGCTGAAGACGGTGAAGTTCCCGAGTGGCGTAAACAGATGCATATCGGGAAGAAGATCAGATAGAACGGAGGACACTGATGAACAGCTGGGAAAGAATGAATCGAGAGATAGCCTACGTTTCCGATGAGACGATCATGGAAGAACAGAAAAAATGCCGCAGGATACTGCAGAGACTGAACTTCTGCGACCGTTCGGATTTCGATCTGATCAAAAGCATCCTGAAGGAACTGCTTGACTGTAAAGAAGAGGCCTTTGTGAATCCGCCGTTTTACTGCGACTACGGGAACCGTATCCATGTCGGAAAGAACTTCTATGCCAACTACAACTGTACGATCCTGGATACCGCTCCGGTGACGATCGGCGACAATTGCCAGATCGCTCCGAACGTCGGGATCTATACGGCCGGACATCCGATCCATCCGGATACCAGGAATTCTTCCTACGAGTACGGCAAGCCGATCACGATCGGCGACAACGTCTGGATCGGGGCAAATACCGTGATCCTTCCGGGCATTCATGTCGGAAACAATGTGGTGATCGGTGCGGGCAGCGTCGTTACCCGCGATATTCCCGACTGGTCCATCGCCTCGGGAAATCCATGTAAAGTGAAAAGACAGATTACGGATGACGACCGCAGAAAACTGTATAAAGATGAACTGATCGACAAGGAAGCCTGGCACGAGATCTGCGAGAAATACGGCTGGGAAGAATAAGTGTCCTGACCCGATACATCAATAAAAAAGCCTGTCAATTGACAGACTTTATTTTTTGAATTTTGCCAAAGCAATCCATAGCGCTGCCTTCAGCAGATATCCCGCAGAAATCAGAGGATCGCTGCCAATATCCGCAGCCTGCTGTGCCAGGAAGAGACCGGTTCCGGAATAAGGATCAGCCGCTTCAAACAGGAAAGCTCCTATTCTTGAAAAGCTTCGTAGAGATTCCGGATTGTCGGCCTGTTCAGGAGGATACTCCGTTCCTTCCAGCACCAGGACATTTTTGTTTTCATCGTAATAGACTTCTCCTTCGTAATTCTCATCCAGAATCTCTTCCTTCATTTCATAGACGTAATCGAACGAATCGATTCTGGAAGGCATGAAGAGCCTCGCTTCAAAACCGGTACTGAGAATAAAGAAGAGAATGATTACCGGAATCAGAACAATGGAAAGGATCTTCTTGAACGAAACTGCCCTAATCAGCATACCTGCGACGCAGCTTCCGGCGATGATCGATGCGATTCCCGCAGCGATCGCCAGCAGTTCCCTGGCTCCCGGAACATAGAATGGAACATGGTAGATGAAATGGGCCGTCAGGATCATTCCCAGATAGAATGCGAATACAAGGAACGTTGTGAGAGCAGTTTTCAGGACCTGCTTCTTTCCGCTTTCTTCCTCATTGGAGAAGAGATTGTACAGCAGGAAAGACACTCCGATCATTGTATAGAAGAGACTGCAGGAAAGTATCGTTTTATCAATGGACAGAAGAGAACTGTGCAGGAATTCAGTCAGTCTTTGCTGAGCATTCGGTTCATTCGCAACGATCTCGATCCCATGGCCAAGCGCAATATATAAACCGTCGTCGTAGTAGATGTTTCCGATGAAGCCTTCTGCCAGATTGCCGTTCTTTATTGTCTCGTAACATTCCGCCAGTTTTTTGACTGCCGGAACGGAAAACACGGCCAGAACGGCCAGAAAAGCCAGGAAGGCCACTACTGTAACATATTGGAACAGATCTTTCTTTTTCATAACAGCACTCCTATAAACGTATCTTGACTTTATCGCTCAAAGCGATGCCGATCAGCAATGGGATCACATCGGCAATGAAAGCCACGGAATTGCTTAAGAACTTGGCATATAAAGGAAGTTGGAACAGCGCCACTTCCAGTACGGTCTTGATCAAGGCAATACCGATAAAGGTCATAAGAATGGCAAAGATGAACTTCAGATACAGTTTCTTTGTTTTAAGTAACAGATAGCCCAGGGTCAGGGCAATAAAGGTCTGACCGATGGCCCAGGCGATCGGGAAAGAACCTCCCTTCAGCAGGTTTCCGATGATGCAGCCGAACACGCCGACCGGAGTTGCGGCAATGCCGAACCTGTTCAGATAAAGTCCAAAAACGACGTAGCCCAGATCCAGTTTGATCCTGTTGATGATCGGAATGATCACAAAGGCCGACAGTACGGCATACAGTGCGATCCCCAGGGACAGCAGTGCGATCTTACGATTTCTTTTCATATGATTATTATACCGAAACGGGAGGAAATTATTGTAGAATAATGGTGTAAAGCATAAAGGAGAAAAACATGAAACTTGTACTGGTAAGACATGGCGAGAGCGAGTGGAACAAGCTGAATCTGTTCACCGGATGGACGGATGTCGATTTGAGCGAGAAGGGTCATGCGGAAGCGATACAGGCCGGCAAGCTTTTAAAAGAAGAAGGCTATGACTTCGATGTCTGCTACACTTCTTATCTGAAAAGAGCGATCCACACATTGAACCATATTCTGGATGAGATGGACCGCAACTGGCTTCCTGTCTATAAGACCTGGAAACTGAATGAACGTCATTATGGCGCCCTGCAGGGTCTTAACAAGTCCGAAACTGCCGAGAAATACGGCGAGGATCAGGTAAAGCTGTGGAGACGTTCCTACGACGTCAAGCCTCCTGCACTGGAACCGGAAGATGAAAGAGCGCCGCAGAACCAGGATGTATACCGCAATGAAGATCCTGCTCTGATGCCTTTGAACGAGTCTCTGGAAACAACGGTAGAAAGAGTTGTTCCTTACTACAACGAAGTCATTCTTCCTGCCATGAAGGAAGGCAAGAGAGTCATCATTGCCGCGCATGGCAACTCATTAAGAGCTCTGGTCAAGTATCTTGACAATATGTCCAACGAAGACATCATCGCCCTGAATATTCCGACCGGTGTTCCTCTTGTCTATGAATTCGACGAAGACTTCAATGTCAAGGGTCACTACTATCTTGGCGACCAAGAAGCGCTGAAAGCTGCGATGGAAGCCGTAGCCAACCAGGGTAAAAAGAAATAATAAAAAATGAAGCCGCAGGGCTTCATTTTTCTTTACAGCTGTTTTGATTCTTAGCGGAAAGCATCGATGAAGATCTTGGCGAACTTCTCGTGATTTCCTTTGAATGCGAAGTGGACATTTCTGTTTTCCTGGATCGCTCTCTGGTCGACGACGGTCTGTCCTTCTGTCACGCCTCCAAGAGATACTTCGACGTTACAGAACTTCACATCTTCCAGTACGGTCGGATCGATCAGATAAGCGATACACAGAGGGTCGTGCAGAGCGCAGGTATGAGGAATATCCAGAGGCTGGGCGTAATCGTGGACCAGGATCCTCAGATCGATCTGGCCGGCCGCAAACAGCGAGGCAGGCGTATTGATCCGTTTCAGTTCTTCGGAGTCGTCCTGAGAAATGTAGGCGGTATGGGTCGCATCCAGCGGAACCATCGTGATCTTCGCTCCGCAGTGCAGGACTTTCTGAGCCGCTTCCGGATCGTCGTAGATGTTGAATTCGGAAGCGATCGTGGCGTTGGTGATGTTCCATCCTCCGCCCATGATGACGATCTCTTCGATGTTTTTAACGATCCTAGGTTCTATGGTCAAGGCGACAGCCAGGTTGGTCAAAGGTCCTACCGGAACAAGAATGACAGGCTCCTTGGCATTCATCAGATAATTGACATAGAAGATCGGCGCAGGAATATCTTCCTCTTTCCTGGTTGATGCAGGAAGAGGCAGAAGCGGGGTGTGGATATGGATCTTGTTTCCGTTTTCGTCAAAAGCGTCAGCATTCTCTGTCCGCTGTATACGTGGATAGACGGTTGTTTTTACCAGTGAACCGGAACATCCCCGATATACCGGGAAGTCCGCCTTCAAAAGATCTCTTACCCTTAAGGTGTTTTCGGTAGTATTGTCGATCGGTTGGTTGCCTTTAACTGTACAGACAGCCACCAGATCGATCTCAGGACGCAGATATGCCAGCAGGATCGCACATGCGTCATCCGAACCGGTGTCGACATCCAGTATTACTTTTCTAGCCATGATAGTTCTCCTTCTATTACTCTTATCATAACATTAATCGTTCTGATATTTACTTACAGTGTATCTTATCATATAATAAACATGTGCTTATATAACTAAATATCTATATGACCAAGAAAGAAAAAGAAATACTGGAAATCATTCGGGAGAATCCTCTCATTGAACAAAGCGAGATCGCCAGACTTTTGGATATTTCCCGCAGTACAGTTGCGGTGCATATTTCTTCCTTACAGAATCAGGGTTATATCTCAGGAAAGGGATATATCCTGAAAGAGGAGG
This sequence comes from Erysipelotrichaceae bacterium, assembly GCA_017620435.1. Lineage (GTDB taxonomy): Bacteria > Bacillota_I > Bacilli_A > Erysipelotrichales > Erysipelotrichaceae > Colivicinus. The sequence goes on along the minus strand of JAFZQL010000094.1, from coordinate 12,014 downwards.
ATTATATTGTCGGCATCGGTGCCTGCAATGTGGATGTGTATGGCAGATCCAGGATCCCGATCCGTACGCATTATGATCATCCGGCGGATATCATTTCCTCCGTGGGCGGGGTGATGCACAACATCATCTGCAACTATGTGAAGCTGGGAGGGAAGGCCGATCTGATCACGGCTTACAGCGATGATGCCTACGGGACGATGATCGCAGCCGACTGCAAAAGAAACGGCATCGACATCCACGATTCCCTGCTGGTAAAGGGTGCAACATCCGGGATCTTCATGCAGATACAGGATGAAAACAACGATATGTACATGGCCATCTGCGATATGTCGATCCTGGAGAATCTCACACCGGCCTATCTGCGAAGCAAAGAGAAGACCATCAGAAACGCCAGACTGGTCGTGATGGATCCCTCCCTGCCGGACGATGTGATCAAAGAACTCATCAGCATCTGTAAAGATCATACCTCGCTGTACATCGATCCGATCTCGGACAATTATGCCCTGAAGATGCGCGACTATGTCCCTTATTTCGATCTGATCAAACCCAACAGAGGCGAACTGGAAAACCTGAGCGGTATCAAAATTAAAAATGATTCTGATCTGGACAGGGCGGTAGACAGACTGCTGGAACAGGGAACAAAACGGGTCGTCGTATCTCTTGGCGCGGAAGGCATCCTGTATGGCGATCAGGAAAGAAAGATACGCAGAAAACTTCCGGAAGAAAAGCACATGGTCAACGCTTCCGGAGCGGGAGATGCCCTGATGGCGGCTATCATCTATGGCGATGTGAACGGTCTGGATATCGAAAAGACCTTGGATTACGGTATGGCTGCCGGAATTGCGGCCATCAGAAGCAAGCATACAATCAGCAATGATATGTCAGTAGAACTGCTGGATAGAATACTAAAGGAGAAGAAAAAATGAACTACAAAGACTATTTATCCATTACCCCAGAAATTGAAGAAGCATTATCACAGGGCAGACCGATCGTCGCTCTGGAATCGACGATCCTGTCTCACGGCATGCCTTATCCTGAGAACGTTGAATTTGCGCATAAAGTAGAAGAGATCATCAGAGGCGAAGGGGCCATCCCGGCGACAACGGCGATCATCGGTGGCAAGCTGAAGGTCGGTCTCAACAGCGATGAGCTGGAACTCATGTGCAAGGCCGAGAATGTGGCCAAGGCTTCCAGAAGAGATGTAGCGGTCTATCTGGTCAGCGGACAGACGGCGGCAACCACCGTAGCGACCACGATGCTGATTGCGGATCTGGCAGGGATCAGAGTCTTTGCGACCGGCGGTATCGGCGGCGTGCACAGAGGCGCACAGGAAACGATGGACATTTCTGCCGACCTGCAGGAACTGGCACATACCGGCGTCTGCGTGGTATCCGCAGGATGCAAGTCGATCCTGGATATCGGACTGACTCTGGAATATCTGGAAACTTACGGCGTTCCTGTTCTGGGCTATCAGACCGGTGAATTCCCGGCATTCTATTGCGAATCATCGGGATACGGCGTCGACTACAAGGTGGCGGATGCGGCGGAAGCAGCCAGGATCATGAAGACAAAGTGGGATCTTGGACTTCAGGGCGGCGTTGTCTTGGGCAACCCGATTCCGCACGAGTATTCTCTGGATCATGAATACATCGATAAAGCCATCGACCAGGCTCTGGAAATGGCAAAAGAGAAAGGCATCAGAGGAAAGGCTACGACTCCGTTCCTGCTGGCTACGATCAAGGATCTGACCGGAGGAACTTCCTTCGCCAGCAATCTGCAGCTTGCCTACAACAACGCGAGAGTCGCTTCGAAAGTCGCGATCGAATTCGCCAAACTATAAAGAAGGTTCAAACCTTCTTTTTCTTATCCGATGGATTATAATGGATGATAGATGATTAAACTGTGTGTATTCGACATGGACGGTCTGCTTCTTGACACCGAGAGACAGATGTATGCGAAGTTCGGTCAGGAAGTATCCGCAGAGATGGGCAGACCGATGAGCCTGGATTTTCTTTCTACCCTGATGGGCGGAAGTAAAGAGCTCTACCGTAACAGGGTCTTAAGTGAATTCGGAGAAGATTTTCCCTATGAAGAATATCAGCGCCGACGCTGGGCAAAGATCCATGACATGATCGATCACGGAAAGATCCCGCTTCGGCCGGGAGTCCTGGAATTCCTGGATTTCTGCCGCGAAGAAGGCATACGCAGGGCTGTCGCGACATCGACCCATGAAGAAGTCGCTGAAAAGTGTCTGAAGAATGCCGGAATAGCCGATTATTTCGATTATATGGTATCGGGAAACATGGTAGCGAAAACCAAGCCGGAACCGGAGATCTTCCTTAGACCGATCGAGTATTTCAGGATCCCTTTAAACGAAGTCATGGTCTTTGAAGATTCTCACAACGGAGCCCGGGCGGCGATCAACGGAAAACTGCGCTATGTTTTGGTAAAGGATCTGGCTTATCTGGATGAAGAAGACATGGAGAAAGCGGAACTGGTGACGGATATCATCACCAAGGCTATCCCGCTGATCAAAGAAGAAAATGAAAGAACCGCTGGCATATAGACTCAGACCGGAAACGATCGACGATATCCTCGGACAGAAGGACCTGGTCGGGGAAAACGGCATCATCAGAAGATGTCTGGAGAAACAGACGATTTTTTCCTGTATCTTTTTCGGACCTCCGGGCACGGGAAAGACGACCATGGCCAGAGTCATCGCCAACGAGCTTCACAAGCCGTACAGACAGTTTAATGCCGTTACCGGAAACAAGAAGGATCTGGATCAGATCTTTGCGGAAGCGAAGCTTTCCGGTCAGCTGATCATGATCTGCGACGAGGTACACCGTCTGAACAAGGATAAGCAGGATCTTCTGCTTCCGCATGTGGAAGATGGTTCCGTGATCCTGATCGGCGCTACGACAGCCAATCCATATCATTCCATCAATCCCGCCATCCGTTCCAGATGTCATCTGTTTGAGTTCAAGCCTTTGAATGATGAGGATATTAAAGAAGGTATCAGGAAAGCCTTACAGTCGGAAAAAGGACTGAATGGCGAGTATACGATCGAAGACGATGCGCTGAAACTGATCTGCGATACGGTCAACGGCGACATCCGCTGGGCTCTGAATATCCTGGAGATCTCCGCTGTTCTTTCTCCTGATAAAGTCATTACAAAACAGACTGTGCAGGAAAACTGCCACCATGTATCCAACCGTTCCTTCGGTTCGGAAGACGGGCACTATGATCTGCTGTCTGCCCTGCAGAAATCGATCCGGGGTTCCGATCCCAACGCAGCGCTGTACTATCTGAGTCTTCTGGTACAGTCCGGAGACATCGAAGCCATCAGCCGCCGTCTTCTGGTGATCGCCTATGAAGATGTCGGTCTGGCCAATCCGGCGCTGGCCGCAAGGACCTGGAACGCCTGTCAGGCTGCCGAACAGGTCGGTTTCCCGGAAGCCATCATCCCGCTGGGCATGCATATTATCGACCTGTGTCTTTCACCGAAGTCAAGAACGGCAACGGATGCCGTACACAAAGCCTTCAGCATCGCCGAGTCAAAAGTCTGCGAGATGCCGAAGTATCTGAAGCTGACTCCTGTGGGTCTAGCCAAAGAGGAACAGTATTCCTATGAACGCTACGACTGTTTCCATAAGATACAGTATCTGCCGGATGAACTGAAGGATCTGGATCTGTTTCCTTCCTTCAATCCGAACCGCTACGAGCAGCAGCTGAAACAGATCTATGAAGAACTGAAACAGAATAAACGCACAAACGATTTAAAGAATCTGTACCGATAAGAAAGGATATCTATGAAGTTTGTAAAGGAAAGAGAGAATACCGAGAGATATGTAGATAATATCTTCTCTGTCGTCAGGGCGGCAAAAGCGGATCCTGAAGGCATCAATGCGACGGCAGGATGTCTTTATAACGAGGAAGGAGAACTGTTTACCTATGCATCCGTATATGATCAGGAGAAACAGATCACGCCGATACAGCGGGCTTCCTATGCCGCTTCTCCGGCGGGAAACGACGCTTATGTCGAAGCCATTACCCGTTTTGTTCTGGAAGATAAAGTAGACAATCATCATCGAAGCATTGCCACTCCGGGCGGTACAGGCGCGATCTATACATCCATGCGGAAGTGTCTGGAGGAAGGCGATACGATCCTTTATCCTGCCATATCCTGGGGCAACTACAAAGTCATGGCTTCAGAGATGAACCTGAAGACTATGACCTACGATATCTATGATCTTGACGATCTTTTCCGGAAACTGGACATGTTTAAATCCAAGGTCTTTCTGATCGTCAACAGTCCCTGCGAGAATCCTCTGGGATACTCCTATTCTACGGAAGAATGGAAACGGATCATGGAGAAACTCGTCAGTCTGAAGAAAGAAGTCGTACTGCTTTGCGATATCGCCTATATCGACTATGCGCGTGACGGTTCAAAGGAATTCTTTACACTGTTCAACGATATTCCGGATGACCTGCTGGTGCTGATCGCGGCATCCGCTTCCAAGGCTTTCTCCTATTATGGACAAAGGATAGGAGCCCTGATCGCCATCCACAACGATCCGGAATTTCTGGACCATTTCATCAATCTGTCCGGCCGTCTGGCCAGGGCTACCTGGTCCAATCTGAGCAATGCGGCAATGCTGAACATCAGCGAAGTACTGGATCATCATTACGAAGAATATCAGGAAGAACTTGCTCAGGCGAAAGGGATGCTGAAGAAAAGGACAGACCTGTTCATTAGACAAGCGGAAGAATGTGGGTTAGAATTATATCGGTTTTCGGACGGTTTCTTTGTTACGATCAGAATGGAAAACAATGAAGTACGTGATTCCTTCCATCAGAAACTGATCGATCACCACATCTATACCATCAAGGTCAACAGAGGTATCAGGGTCGCTTTGTGTTCCATGCCTCTTAGAACCGTTGACGGTCTGGCTAAGAAGATAAAGGAATTAATGTAATGGAAGAAAAGAATAATAAAAAAGTCAGTGAAACTAAACCGCAGTTTGCGATCTTCGACTGGATCGTATCTCTGCCTGTGATCAGGATCGTTAAACCTCTGTATGAATGGAAAAGGGCCTTCTGGATCTACTGTTTCCTGGGCTTTGTCTCTACCGTATGCAACTATGTTTTTACCATCGTTCTGGCAGACAAACTGCTGCTTTCCGGAACTGTCGCCAACATCAGCGCCTGGGTCCTGTCCACACTGATCTCGTTTGTCCTGTTCCGTTATCTGTATTTCGACCGTACAAACAACAGTTTCATCAATGAACTGATCAAGTTCGCTTCGGCAAGGATCTTTACGCTCGGTTTCGAGACGCTGACTGTATTTGTCTTTGTCGATCTGCTGCATATGAATCTGAAGATCATCAAGGCCGTTCTGATCCCGGTCACCGCGATCCTGAACTATTTCATTTCCAAACTGTTCGTATTCAAAAACAAGGAACAGTAACAGAAGTAAATCTCTTTGATTATAGAAACGATTCATCTATCATAAAGAAAACAGCACAGGGTGCTGATTCCCGCTGTAATCCGGAAAGAGAGGGAAGAAAAATGCTGGAAGCGAAACAACTGTTTGACAAGATCGAGGAAAAGGAACAGGAGTATATCCGGTTCTGGCGCGATCTGTGCGAGATCGAATCGCCTACCTACGACAAGGAAGGCGTTGATGCTGTAGCGGATCTGATCATCGAAAAAGCTTCATTCTACGGGATGCATACGGACAGGCATCATTTTGAAAAAGCGGGCGATACCTGTACGATCACCCTGAATCCTGAGGCGGATAAAAAACCGATCTGTCTGTCTGCCCATATGGATACCGTGTTCAAACGGGGAGCTTTCTCTTCTCCGCGGACGAGGATCGAAGGAAATACCATATACGGTCCGGGCGTGACGGATGACAAGGGAGGCCTTGCGGCGGCGATGTATACGATGGCCGTTCTTGCGGAATGCGGGTTTAAAGACAGACCGGTCAAGCTCATCATGCAGTGCGATGAAGAGAACAGTTCGATTGCTACCGGACTGCAGTCGATCGAATACATGTACGAACAGGCAAAGGGCTGTCTGTGTTTCTTCAATCTGGAATGGTACCGGTATGGCCAGGCGGTACTCTGGAGAAAAGGCTCTTTTACGATGCTGGTTAAGGTCTACGGCAAGACTTATGTTTCGAAGAGGTGTTTCCTGGGGCACAGCGCACTGGCACAGGCCTGTTCCATGATCTGTGAACTGGAAAAATACAAGCAGCCGGATGGACTTTGCTGCAATGTCGGATATATCAGGGCGGGAGACTATGGCGATACGGAGATGAATGTCCCGGACTATTGCGAATTCGCTTTTGATCTAAGCTACATGACCGCTCAGGAATACGAGACCGTCATGAAACAGATCGAAGACATGTGCAGCAATCCTCAGATCGAAGGAACCAGATGTGAATATGAATTAAAAGGCGGTTTTCCGAACATGGAAAAACGGGAAGACAATTTCGCGCTTCTGGAAAAGATGAACGAGATCTACAGGAAACTGGATATGCCTCAGATCGAAGCGACATGGTCTCACGGCGGTTCAGACGCTTCCAGGATGAACCAGAAAGGGATCACCACGATCGATTCGCTTGGCGTTCACGGGCTGTATATCCACACCCTGGATGAACAGGCCGATGTCAGTTCTTTGAAGGATGCCGCCAGAAGACTGGCGAGCGTCATTGCATATATCGAAGACTGACAGAAAACAGATTAACGATGATAAGCGAGGAACAGGAGTTCCTCCTTTTTTGTTGACAGAGAATCATACAAATAATACAGTTGATCCGGATCGGGGGATTGCGATGTTTCTGATCAGTCTGCAGGGAAAAGAAACGATCTGTGAACAGACCCGGTCCTTCAGCACATCATCTGCTGCGACCGGGGCGAATTTCAGCTCAACGGAGATCTGTACCTATTAGTTTTCTCTTAAGTTTTGATAAAAGATTGTGACCTCAGCCCATATTCCGTGAGTAGATCATTGAATAATCGTGTATTTAAGTTAAAATGAAGAAGATCACACAGGAGGATAGATATGGCGGATAAAGATTTCTTAAGTCAGTTCTCTGACAGCAATAAACCTGAAAGTTTTAAGGAAGAAGAAAGAATACCGGTCGTAAAAGAGAGAAAGAAAGTCAGCCCTGTACTGCTGGGCATTGCTTTGGCACTTCTTCTGGCCGTAGCCGTACTGCTGTATTTCCTCTTCCTGGCACCGAAAATAGCCGTTCCTGACTTTGCCGGCAAAAACAAGTCCGATGTGGCTGCCTGGGTCAGACAGCAGGGCATCGAGACTACAGGCATCGTATTTGACGAGATCCATGATTTCGATACCGATGAGGGAACGGTAATATCTCAAAGCATTTCTCCCGGCAAGAAGGTCAGGAAGGATGTCAAGATGAATTTCGTGCTTTCTCTTGGCCCCGATCCGGAAGAAGCAGTCAAGGTTCCTGATCTGTCATCCATGACCAAGGCTGAGGTTCAGCAGTGGATCAGCAAGTATAAACTAAGCAAGACGAAGGTCGTTACGGCATACAGCGACAGCGTGGAAGAAGACGGCGTGATCGATTATTCGTTCAGCGGCTGCGATGAAGACAGTTTTACCAGAGCCTGCAGTCTGAAGATCAATGTATCCAAGGGTCCTGCTCCGGCGGGAAAGGTCACGGTAGAAGATTTCGAGAAGAAGCCGTATGAAACGGTAGAAGCCTGGGCGAAAACCAAGAAGATCGAACTGACCAGGACGGATGCCTATTCCGATAAGGTGGAAGCGGGCTATGTTATTTCTCAGTCCGTAGAGGCAGGAAAAGCGATCAACGAAGGAGATACGTTCCATGTCGTGGTATCGCTGGGCAAGGCGATCTTCATGCCGGACATGTACGAATGGACCGAGAATCAGATCAGTGCCTGGTGCAGTAAGAATGGCATCGTTCTTTCCGATGTGCAGTATAAGTACAATGAAGAATTCAAGGGAGAATGTATCTATCAGAGCATTCCGGCAGGAACACTGGTTACGCAGGGTGACTATCTGAGCGTTACGATCTCTCTGGATGATCCGAAGATCTCGGAATTCATCCGGGATCACGGAGAACACGCTACCCTGAAGGAACTGGAAGAATGGATCGCCGACAAGAACCGCAACGGTGCCCATCTGACGCTGAAAGTGACGCATCAGCTGCATGATACGATCCCTATGGACTGCATCATCGACATGACCAGGAATGTCAAGAATACCGATACGGTACATGTAACGGTATCCGACGGCAAGAATATCCTGCTGAAAGACAAGGACAGCGTCATATCCTGGGATAATGTTTCAACCGAGGAACAGATCAGGGAACTGTGCGAGTTCAATGAAATCAGCTATGAGATCTCTTATGCAAAGAAAGAAGGTCTGTACAACGGGGATATCATCTCTATCATTAGAACCGATACGGGAGTCAGACCGCTGGCGGGAACCTACATTTCACAGAAGACAGTCGTTGAAGTAGTCATTGCGGATAACGGCGAAGAGGGGATCCGCCCATAAGATAGAAAGCAGGTAAAGAAATGAATTTTATCAATAGAGCAATCAAAAACGTCAGCAGAAGGATGTCCAAGACCGTACTGCTGGTCCTGACGTTCTTTCTGATCGGCAACCTGGTCATTATCGGACTGGGTGTATCGAAAGCTTCGGAAAGCGCCAAGATCCTGACCAGACAGAAAATGCGGGCAGTCGTTACCTACGGTCTGGACTACAACAAGATCTGGCAGTATGCCGATACGATCGAAGACGAGGATGAACTGCAGGAATTCTACAACAACTATCCTCGTATCAGACTGGAAGAAGTAGCCGCCTTCCTGGAAGATGAAAGAGTCAAGACGGCCAATACGGTCAATATCAACATGTGGTATTCCGATTCCCAGAATACCCTGGACTTCGTCCATCTGGGAAACAGGGCGGAAGAGGATCTCGATTCCAGCAACGGTCAGTCCTGCTGGTACGACGATGTGACGAATGAACAGATGTGCGAGACTTACAAGAATCCGTTTTTCCTGATCAAAAGCAACATGTTTCCGGACATGATCGAATTTGAAGACGGGGAATATCGGATCGTAAGCGGCAGATTCTATACCCAGCAGGAGATCGACAACGGTTCTCTGGTCTGTCTGATCTCGGAGAATCTGGCAGCCCTGAACGGCGTCAGCGTCGGTGATTCCATCGTTCTGGCCGTCAACTATCTGGCCAGCTACATGGAACAGTTCGGCGTCACGGAAGAAGACCTGGAAAACCGTTTTGAAGTCATCGGCATTTTCTCCCATGATCAGCCGATCACGCCGGATGCACCGAACTTCGATTACTGCTATCCGTATGAGAACCCCGACAATATGATCTTCATGCCTTCTACCACCATCTACATGGCACAGCTACCGATGCAGCAGAAACAGTTCGACTACTATGCGGAAATGTACGGAGACGATGCAGACATGAACGAATACTACGGCAATCCGGACAACAGACCGAGCGAATCGAACATGGCATCCCAGATGTATATCAACGATGTTACGTTGCTGCTGAGCGATCCGATGGATGTCGATGATTTTGTGAAAGACTACCAGTCTTCCCTGAGCCAGTTCGCTTCTCTCTCCGCAAACAACGAAGAGTTCAACAGACTGGCAAAACCTCTGGACACCCTGAGCATGTATGCGAACTTCATCGTCTGGCTGGTCATCATCAACGCCATCGTCATCATTACCCTGGTCACGGCTCTGACCCTGAAGACCAGGGAATACGAGATCGGCGTACTTCTTTCCATCGGTGCTTCCAAGCTGAAAGTGATCGGTCAGTTCTTCATAGAACTGGCGATCGTAGCGATCCTTGGGTTTACCTTATCCGTCATATCCGGAAGCCTGATCGCCAAGCGGATCGGCAATACCGTTCTGGAATACCAGATCGCTTCCAGTGAAGTATCGGAAGAGGATGACTATTACTACTACAACAACGGTTTTGATCCGTGGAATACCGACTATACCACAGACATCTCTCTGGAAGATCTGGTTGCGGAATATGAAGTCAAGATCTCTCCTATGATCATCGGCGAGATCTACATACTGGGTCTGGGAATCGTTCTGATCTCCGTTATCATCCCTTCCTTCATGATCATGCGCTACAATCCGAAGAAGATCCTGATGAATCAGAACTAGGAGGATCACATGACAGAAATACTTAGATTAGAAAACATCAACTATTCCTATATCGACGGCGGATATGAGAGACAGATCCTGAAAGATCTCAGTTTCTCCTTTGAAGCCGGGAAGTTCTATACGATCCTGGGTCCTTCCGGTTCCGGAAAGACGACGCTGCTTTCTCTGGTAGCGGGTCTTGACAGCGCCAAGAGCGGAAAGATCTACTTCAAGGGGAAGGACATCGATGAGATCGGTCTGCACAAGTTCAGAAGGAACGCCATTTCCATCGTCTTCCAGCAGTTCAATCTGATCTCCTATCTGACGGCCGTAGAGAACGTCCTGCTGGCGATGTCGGAAACGGACAATGAAATACCGAAGGACAGAAAAAACGTCGCCTACAACCTGCTGGAACGCTTCGGCATCGTCAGATCCAAGGCGGACCGTATGGTCAACCAGCTCTCCGGCGGTGAACAGCAAAGAGTTGCCATTGCCAGATCACTGGCATCCAACGTCGATCTGATCTTCGCAGATGAACCTACCGGCAACCTGGATACGGCGACCGAAAAGGAGATCATCTCCATCTTCAAGGAACTGGCCCACGACTTCGGCAAGACCATCATCGTCGTCACGCACTCCGATACCGTATCGGCCATGTCCGATCAGCGAGTGCTGCTGAAGGATGGGAAACTGACACAGATCAAATAAAAAACCCGGAATGATCCGGGTTTTCTTTTGAGTTGGAATTCAATTATTCTTCAGGTTTTTCTTCTTCCGTCTTGACAGGTTCTTCCTCATTGAGGATCTCTTCTGTCTTCAAGGCTTTCTTCAGGTTTTCTACGCCCTTTTCAGCGATGTTGACGGTCGTTGTCTTGGCCTTGTTGATGGCGGACTTGACTTCCGGCTTCTCGAAGAATTCGTTGACTTTCGTACCGATATCGCTCAGGAAATCGGCAGTCTTCTTGAAGGCGTCGGATTCTTTGATCTTGTCGAATTCAGCCATGATGTCGTTGCCGAGATCTTCCAGGGTCTTCTTCTCTTCCGGCTTCTTTGTCAGTTCAGCGATCTTGCCCTTGGTAAAATCAACTGCTTCCATGGATTTTGCCTTTACTTTATCAAGGAATTCATCCAGTTTTTCATCTTCCTGAACATCGTTGATAATTCCCTTAACTTTTTCTATTGAAGACCTGATGGCTTCTTCCGTCTTTTCAACGAGAGCCTTTGCCTTTTCCTTACCTTCTTCGTCCAGCTTTTCAACTTTTTCAGCCAGATCGTCCTCAAGCTCCTTGACCTGAGATTCCATCTCTTTTACAGTATCATCAAATTTCTGCATATGATATATACCTCCTTATAAATCTATTATATAAAAAATCGTGAAAACAATGTGAATTATAGAATAATTTAGCACTCGTTTAGTAATCATATAATGATATAATATATTTTGTTATGAGAAGAAGAAGAGGCGGAATCGGAATTTTCGGATTTATCATTATCATGTCTATCCTGGATGCTTTTTTTGAAAATGGCGGCATGCTGATTTTCGGTCTGATCGTTCCGACAATAGTTACAGGTTTGTTTATTTACGGGATAGCCAAGTTTCTTAGCGTGGCTTTTGGTGAGGGACAGACAAACAGGAGGAGTTCCAACGTTTTCACCAACAAGTCTACAAGCTATGTGAAGAATGCCCGGAATGCCCAGATCGACAAGGTCCTGGCGGAATATTTTGAAAACAATGTTTCTCTGGTTCTGTTCGACGATGTATCGATCAGTACGCAGAACGGCGTCTATACGACAGTAGATAATCTTTATGTCAACTACCGC
>JAFZQL010000093.1 GCA_017620435.1 Erysipelotrichaceae bacterium | reverse complement strand
GGGTTGATGTCGTTGTTGGAATCGCCCGGATTGTAGCGGACGATACCGTTTCTGGCGATACCGTAAAGGATCGGGAAATCCAACTGATCATCGTTGGCACTCAGATCCAGAAACAGATCATAGACTTCATCAATGACCTCGTTGATCCTGGCATCCTTCTTGTCGATCTTGTTGATGAGAAGGATCGGTCTAAGTCCCGCATCCAGCGATTTCTTTAACACGAATCTGGTCTGCGGCATCGGTCCTTCGGAAGAATCCACCAGCAGGATGACGGTATCCACCGTCTTGATGATACGTTCCACTTCGCTGGAAAAATCCGCATGTCCCGGCGTATCGACGATATTGATCTTGTAGTCCTTGTAGTTGATGGAACAGTTCTTGGAATAGATCGTAATGCCTCTTTCCCGTTCCAGATCATTGGAATCCATGACCTGAGAAACGATCTCTTCGTGATCGGAAAAGACATGCGACTGAGCCAGAAAAGCATCGACCAAAGTCGATTTTCCGGCATCTACATGGGCGATTACAGCCACATTTACGATCTTCCTGAATTCCATACCTAATTATTTTATCATTATAAGGGCTTGTTTCAAGAAAAAAATGTAGTAAAATATATATGCATGCACCAGTGGCGGAATTGGCAGACGCGTATGATTCAGGTTCATATGGGGCAACTTCGTGCAGGTTCAAGTCCTGTCTGGTGCACCACTCAAAAACAAGGCATCCCAGGGATGCCTTTTGTTTTATTTGTGTATCAGTTTTCTGATCAGTTTTATGACTGCTATGACCAGCAACAGGAAGATCACCAGAGCTCCCGCCAGAATTCCGACTATGATATAGAAGGTTTTATCTGAGCCGTGTTTCGGTGATGGACTTTCTGATAAGCGGAAGGACAGTTCCCCTTCCGGCAGACGGTCATAGTGCAGGGTATACTTTCCTTCTTTTTCTTCGAAGCTGCTGTTTTCGATCATCGCATACGCCGTATTGACGGTGATATCCAGATCAGAGAAGTCGGCCCAGGTCGATGCCGGCGAAAGCAGATAACGGTAGGTATACACGGCAGGTTCGTAGTATCCGTTGATATCCGGATAGATCGGAGCCTTGACGGAATTGGTCAAGGTCTCTCCCGCTTCAAAGTTCAGCTCATATTCATACCATCTCAAAAGACGGTAATAGACCTGTACAAACGGTATCGCATCATACAGATAAGGATCTTTTTCTTTCAGATAATCGATGCAGGCGTTGTACCAGTCAATATCGGAGATGTTTTCATACTTTTTCTGTGAAAGGATCAATTCTAACAGAACGGTCTCGTTCTTTTCTTTCAGAAGCATTTCTCCGGATGTTTCTTCTCCATCAAGCACCATGACAGTAAATTCCGGAAGCTCTTTCAGATCTTCACCAAGCACATACATCCGGTATTCCTGATTGTTTCCATCCGCATAGCAGTGGATCTCGTAATTCCCGTCATCATCGCTGTGGAAATAGTTGCATTCCCCTGTAACCAGCCTCTGACGGGAAGGATCGATCTGCAGCTGCAGCACGCATTCGGGATTCCCGTTCTCTCCGTTTTCTATTCCTTGAGTTTCAAAGACATATTCATAGACAGGCAGATCACTGCGGTAGAAAGCATCCGTCTGATACTCGTCTCTAAGTCTGGAAACATCAGTCTCAACGTCGAAATCGCTTCCTGTCATCAGCGAATAACGGATCTTTTTTTCGATCGCTTCGTCGTTGACGAGGATCCGGTAATCACCCAGTTCTTCGCCGATACTGCTGTGATAGAAATACTGCGGATCTTCACCGAAAGGAAAAACCAGTCTGACACTGATCTGAGATTCCGTCGGATTGTTTAAGGTGTAGACGGCTGTAACGGAAGCGTCGTAGGCAGAGAGTTCTTCGACACTTCCGAAATAGTCCAAAGGAAAACTGCCGATATCGAAAATGAGGTCTTCCTTCAGACAGACCACAGGACAGTCTTCTTCCATGGTATAGACGCCGTTGCCGTCCGATCCGCTCCAGGACTTGATTGCCGAATTGGCGGAAACAGGAACAACACAAAGCAGTGCCAGAAGGAATACGGTGAAAAACAGTCTGATTCTTTGATACATAGGACGTATACCTCTTTTCATTCTTGATTATAGCATTGAAAAAAGAACGTAAAGCGATTAAAATGGGGCACATAAGGGAGGATAGAATAATGAAGAAGATCCTGATCCTGTTGTGTGTGATAATGCTTGTTGCGTGCTCCTCCAAGGGACTGTCCTGGAATGATGTCAAGGATCGTTACGACGAACTGAGCCAGACGATCGAGAATGCCGCCGATCTGTCCGATACCTTTCTTCAGGACGACTACAAGAAGATCCTGAACAGCGCCCTGGACTCCATTGAGCAGCTGAAATCGGGAGTCAGTAAAGACGATGAACAGACGGCAGAAAATCTCTATAAGATCGCCGAAGGGCTGGAAAAGATCACCGGTCTGTTCTCTTCCGACAGTTCCGGACAGCTCGCTCTTCTTGCGGAAGAGATCAAGGAACTGGTAGCGGCAGCCTATGACAAGGCTCCGGACTTTGAACAGCTGAAAGAAAAGGTCAGAAACGACATCGATGCCATCCTGAACTGGTCTTCACAGCAGTGGCTGTCCGTAGAAAAAAGACAGACGCTGAAATGGGAAGATGTTGCGGATGATTACGATGTTCTGTATGAAGATACCGTCAGAAGCCTGAAAAGAGCCAGAGATGTGACGGAGGAAGATCTGATCGAACTGAAAGATGTCATCTTGAACAACTATGAACAGATCCTCTACGGCATCGACAAGGAAAAGAGAGAAACCGCCGATCAGATCTATGCAGCCGCAGTCAGTCTGAAAGAATATACCGAAGACCTGAAAGGAAACGCCGCAGAGAAAGTAAACCGTTTCGCCGGTCAGGCGATCGAATATGTGGAATCCGTCTACGGCAAGACTGTGGAAGATCCGGATTTCGACTTTCTCAAGGAAGTGGAAAGCGCCGGAAAATGGACACTGTCGCTTTTCAATGAAATAACCACACAGATGAAAAGATAGTAAGCCTCAGATTTTTAAACTATAATAAAAGCAGAAAAACAATAGAACCCAAACATGCCTTCTGTTGTTTTTTTATCGGTATCAAAGGAGATCAATATGGAACATATCGAAAAACTGACACTGCTGCATTCCAATGACATGCACGGCGACTTTCTGGCAGAAGAAAAAGAAGGTTACCACGAAGGCGGTGTTTCCCTGCTTTCGGGATACATTAAACAGGTCAGGGAAGAAGAACCGAATACGCTGTTTGCGATCGCCGGAGACATGTTCCGGGGATCGATCATCGACAGCGAATACAGAGGTCTTTCTACCATTGAACTGATGAATTTCCTCTCGCCTGATGTCGTTACCATAGGCAACCACGAAGTAGACTACGGACTGTCGCATCTGCTTTTCCTGGAGAAATGCGCCAAGTTCCCGATCGTCAACGCCAACATGTACATCAAGACCAACCACACCAGACTGTTTAAACCTTATGAGATCATCGATATAAATGGCCTGAAGGTCATGTTTATCGGCATCATCACGGAAGAAGTGCTGGCATCGACCAGAAGCGAAGAAGTCATCGGATCTTTCGTAGATGTCTGGGAAGCGGCAAGACAGGTCGGCGTCATCATCGACAACTACAAAACCACCAGGATCGATCTGACGGTCCTTCTGACCCATATCGGTTTTGAAGAAGACCAGAAACTCGCATCCCTGCTGGATCCCAACTGGGGCGTAGACCTGATTATCGGCGGTCATACCCATACGCTTCTGAATGAACCTTGCATCGTCAACGGCATTCCGATCGTCCAGGTCGGTGTCGGAACGGACCAGATCGGCAGATTCGACATTCAGATCAATACGGTCCAGCACAAGATGGTCGACTATACCTGGAAGTGTCTGCCGATCAACACCAATACCTGCAGACCCGATACCATCCTGGAAGAAGTACTGGAATCCTACAAGAAAGAAACAGACCGCAAATACAACAGGATCATCACCAATTTCAAACGTACCCTGACCCATCCAAGAAGAAACATGGAAACGGAACTGGGCAACCTGTTTGCCGACCTGCTGCAGGTCGATTCCAGTTTCGATATCATGCTGTACGCATCCGGATCGATCAGACTGCAGGAAATGGGACCTATCGTCCAGTATCAGGATCTGAAAGAATGTCTGCCTTTCAACGCCCCGGTATACATGCTGGAGGTATCCGGAAAACAGTTCCGTCATATGATGAAATACATGCTGAGAGATGAAGCACTGGACGGAGACGGACACAGCGAATTCTATCAGGTATCCAAAGGTGTAAAAATGGTTTACAGCAGATCGAAGCATGACTTCGAGGAATTCAGCTACAACGGCAAGAAGATCGTCGACAACCAGATACTGAAGATCGCCATCCAGGATTACCATTTCAAGAACTTTACGGAATTCTTTGATCTACCAATCGAACAGGTTCTCGCCAACAAGAAAGCCAGAATGGTCATTACCGACGACTTTTCGATCTTCGAAGAACTGCTTGTCGGCATGAACAACGTCGATTCCCAGGTCGAAGGGAGGATCACCATCACAGATTAATAAAACCGGCATCTGCCGGTTTATTTTATTTCTTGGCCTTTTCCTGTTTCCGCTTGTCGTTGATGATCTTGACGTGTTCATCCGTGATCAGCGTAACGTTGTTTTCTTTTGCCCAGGCGACGCATCCGTTCAGGACGGTTTTCAGGAAAGGACGAGGAACCTTGACAAAGTTCTTCAGGGCATCATCGGTAAACTTGATATCCGGATCGCAGCGGTTGGCCGCATATTTGATGGAATCCAGATCGACTTCCTTCGGTGCAGGGATCGGTTCGGCGATCGGCTTTTTGAAACGCGGGAACTGCGTATACCAGAAATAGGTAGAATCGCGGTATCCGTAGTCGACTGGAACCGGAGGGAAGCTGTCTTTCTTCACCCCGTTGACGATCGCATCGTAATAGCGTTCCTTCATCAGGATCTTGTCGATATTCAGAATGAAGTGCGCACCGTACTTGGAAGTGATTCCGTTGAAATCGTTGTATGGACCCGGATGTCCGTCGTCGATGTCTTCTGCCTTGAACTTTCCGGCATCTTCCAGATCGGAATTCCAGGTACATTCAAAGACCTGGAAAGCTTCGGCGATGACCTGCGGTCTGTTTTTGTCGGCAGGATCGGCCTGTCCGTCTTCCATCGT
>JAFZQL010000092.1 GCA_017620435.1 Erysipelotrichaceae bacterium | reverse complement strand
TCAAGGAGCTGATGCTGTCGGGAAACGGACTATATCATCATACTCTGGTGCAGATCCTATCGGTCGTTTCCTATGTCTTTTGGGAACCGCACAGTACTCTGTGGCTGATCCCGGTCATTCTGACTGTCATCTACGGACTGACGATGATGTATCTGAATGTCATCGGAAAGATCGACGGTCCGTATCCGTTCTTAAGAGTCCGTCATCAGAGCAGGACCGCATCCGTTCTGTGGTTCTTTACCCTGATCGGCATCATATCGTTCATATCATTCGTTGTCATCTTTCTGGCAGGACACTGTTCATAAATAGAAGAGGAGAGTATTATGCTGGTTCTAAAACCGATGTTTCACGACACGATCTGGGGCGGTCCGCGTCTCAGCCGATTTACGGAAGCGAAAGGAGATTCCGTCGGTCATTTCTATACCGCCTTCTGCAGAGAAGGAATATCCAACGAGATCCTGAATGGAGAATACAAAGGAAAACATCTGAACGATGTATTCCCTTTATGGAAAAAAGACGTAGCCATGGAAGAATATGAATACTTCCCGCTGACTATTTCATTGACCGAAGCCGATCATGATCTAAGCATACAGGTCCATCCCGACGACAGAACGGCTACACAGATTGAACATCGCAACAGAGGAAAAAGAGAATCCTGGTATTTTCTTGAAGCGCCTGACAACGGGCTGCTGATCAACGGCTGCCGTGTCAAGGACAAGGAAGAAGTGAGAAAACTCCTGGATCAGGAAAAATACAGCGATATTCTTGACAGCATTCCGGTTAAGGTCGGAGATTATGTTTTTGTGGAACCGGGAACGCTGCATGCGATTTCTGCAGGAAGTCTGGTATACGAGATCGAAGAAGGATCGGACAGCACCTACCGTTTCTATGATTTTGACCGTAGAGATAAAAACGGAAACAAAAGAGAGCTGCATGTCGAGATGGCTTATCTGACCCTGGATCCAAAGAAACAGTCGGTCGTTAAACACTACGAGAAAGGCAAAGAGATCGTGGAAGCGACCTATGCATCGGAAAAGCTCGACAACATCACCAGTTACAGGAACGATACGGATGATCTGAAGTGCTTCACCCTGATCTATGGAACGGCGACATGCGACGGAATCAGGATCGGCCAGGGAACGACCGTTCTGCTTTTCCCGGGTGAAGAAATCACTGATATGGATGTTAAGCTGGCTTTTGTCTGCAGAATGCGCAGAGATATTGATTTACCTGATATAGAATAAAAAATACTATAATAGAAATATGGATAACGAGAACAGTTTCTATACGATCATGCGCGGTGTTTTTGCCGGATGCGGTGTACTTTTAGTCCTGCTTCTGGCTCTTTTTATTCTGACTTCACTGACGACCGGACAGTCGATGTTTGCACCGGAGATTGTGAAACTCTTTGTCACATTGTTTCAGATCTCGACGGCTGTATTTGCGGGACTGGCGGTAGCCATGCTAATCATGGCGATCTTTGTTAAAAAGAAAAACCCGGCCGTTCCCGGAAGTATGGTTGTGAAGGACGGATCATTACGATATGAATATGTCGATGAGAACGGGAAGAAAAGAAGAAAAACATTTGATTTGAAGAATATCGACGCTTTTCTGAAGGAAAGAGGCATCATGAATATCGTCATGGATGCGAAGCTGAGTGAGAACGATCCGAAAGAGAAACCGAATATCCGCAATCTGATGATAGAATTCCCGGAAAAGGAAAAGAAAAGCCTTGCCATCCTGTACAAGGAAAACCCCGATACCTACAGCAGAATCGCCGCCTTCCTGGACAGGATCTCGAATAAGGATGCTGAAGATCTCAAGGAACACCTGGCCCGCTATGTCCATCAGCAGGATCTGCTGGATCAGGGAGACGACCTGACAAGGCAGCTGAACAGACGCCGGATGGAGATTTCGGATGGGGAAGTCAAGGCCGGCATTGACGCCGTTACCGGCAGGATCAATGAACTGAAAACGCTGATCCTGGAAAACGGAAACAATGACAAGCTGAGGAAACTGTATTCCTACTATGTACCGATGCTGATCGAGATCATTGACAATTTCATTACCATCGATTCTCATGAAGGAACCGATAACCGGGAAGCCAAAAACAAGCTCATGGAGACATTTGATCTGATCGGCAGCGCTTTTGAAGCATTACGAGACGAACAGAAAGAAGACGAGTTCGATCAGCTGGAAGCGACGGCTCAGACGATCGAAGCTCTGTTAAAACAGGATAAGAACGCATAAGGAGGCAGATATGGTTAAACTACAGACACAGACAAAACGTGTAAACGTCTTTCGTAACGGTGCGGAAGTGACCCGTACAGGAAGTGCGCAGCTGCAGCAGGGCAGTCAGCTTCTGCATGTTTACGGACTAAGCAGTACAGCGCAGCAGCAGACAGTGAGACTCTTTTCCAAAGAAGGAGTATCCTGCAGCGATCTGCGTTTTGAAATACCGCAGGAAGAAGACAGGGAAGAATCAAGGAAGATTGCCAAAGAGATCACGCTCCTGCAGAAACAGATCGAATCCAGGCAGCTGCAGATCACTCTCTGGCAGAACAACGGCGACTTTTCCAACCGAACGTCCCTGAATGCGAATGAAGTCCAGGACTACATTGAGAAGCTTCCGGAACGTCTGGAAAAACTCAATGAAGAGATCCTGGAACTGGAAAAGAAAATCAGTGATCTGGAAAAGAAACTGACAGAAGTTCAGGAAAAGGAAGAACTTCCGGTCGTGATCGCCGATGTCTATGTCGGCGAGGCAGGGACCTATCCGTTTGAACTGCGCTACCACGAGGATGCCGCAGGATGGAGACCGGTCTATGAGATTCATTCCGATGCCAAGGAACCGCTGGAGATCCGCATGCGTGCCAGGATCAATCAGTCGACAGCCGAAGACTGGAAAGATGTTGCCGTATCGCTGTATACAGGCGATCCTTCCGGCTACAGCGAGCTTCCTGAAGTAGAACCGGTATATCTGGATATCAGAGAGAAAGTCGTTGAGACCAGAAGAAATGCTGCTCCGAAGATGGCGATGGCCGCGGGAATGGCTATGGAAAGCATGGCTATGGACATGGAAGTGGAAGAAGAAGCTCCGATGCTCAGAATGGATATGATGCAGGCTGAAGTCAAGAGCGATGAAACGATGACTGAATATGCATTGCCTGGAAACAGGGATATCCTCAAGAGAAGCGAAGGAACGATGGCCGATCTGCAGAAGTATACCGTACCTGCGGAATATCAGATCGCTGCGGTAGCCAAGTCCGATCCATCCGCCTATCTGACAGCCAATGTCAAAGCGGCAGACCTTCCGTTGATGACCGCTTTCAACGCATCGATTTACCTGAAAGACATGTTTACCGGCAACGTCAGCATCGATCCGGATCTGACCAAGGAAAACATCGAGATCACCCTGGGCAAGGAAGAAAGAGTTCATGTCTCCAGGAAAGAAACCCTGCGCAAGACATCCAATGTCCTGCTGAAAGGACAGAAAGTCACGGAATACGCCTACGAGACCAAGGTAACGAACCTTTCCGATGAAGAGATCAGGATCACATTAAAGGATCAGATTCCTGTTTCCCAGAACAAGGAGATCTCCGTAGACGTTATTGAACTCGACGGAGCAAAACCTGATGAAAAGACAGGCGTCTTCACCAAGGAACTGAAGGTAGCGCCGAAGCAGAGCGAGACTGTCAAACTTTCCTACAAGGTCGCCTGGCCGAAGGACAAGCTGATCCAGGAAAGAAGAAACAGGATCTACTGCCCGGTATGCGGCGCAAGAGTAAACGGCAGATTCTGTCCGGAATGCGGCGCAGACTGCAGATAAACAGATTGTAATAAAGAGGTTCACAACATGAAAAAACCGGTCATTGGAATACCAAGCAAGATCCAGAACCACATAGAAGGAGATCTTTGGCATCGCCAGGAGGTCGTGGATGAACTGCGATATCTGATCGTCAGACACGGAGGCATTGGGATCATGCTGATGCCGACAGAAGAGACGATGCAATTCAATGAAAGCGATCTGGGAGACGACAAGATCCTTTCAGAAGAAGAGATTGAAGATCTGCATGCGCAGGTCGATCTCTGTGACGGGATCATTCTGCAGGGCGGATTATACAGCTGCGCCTATGAGGTAGAGATCGCAAAGTATGCCCTGGAGAAAGATATTCCGCTGATGGGTATCTGTGCCGGCTTCAACAATATTCTTAGAGCCCTGGGTTCCAATATCCGGGAAGATCTGACCGGTTCCCACAACATCTATGACAAAGACTACCGTCATCCGATCAGGATCGTGAAAGGAACAAGACTCTATGAGCTCGTCGGTTCAGAAGAGTATGAAGTCAACAGCTTCCATACCATGGTTGCAGAAAAGGAAATGGTAGAACCGTATGCCAGGATTGCGGCTTACTCCGCGGATGGACTGGTAGAGTGTTTTGAACCGGAAGGAAAGAAATTCGTCATGGCAATCAAGTGGCATCCCGAACAGATGAAGGATGCCTATGTCGATAAACTGTTCGCTGAATTTATCAATGCCTGTAAATAGGAAAGAAAGGGAGATCTATGAACGCAAGAGACAGATATAACGAGTGGCTGGAGAAACTGAGTAAGGAAGATCCTTTGTATCAGGAACTGCTGGCTATCAAAGACGACGACAAGGAGATAGAAGAACGTTTCTATCAGTACATGACTTTCGGTACGGCAGGACTAAGAGGTAAAGTCAAGGCCGGAACCAACTGCATGAACTTTTATATGATCGGCAGAGCCACGCAGGGTGTTGCCAACTACATCAAAAGATATGGCCAGGAAGCGATGGACAAGGGCGTTGTCATCGCCCACGACTCCAGACACTTCTCCAGAGAATTCTCCAGACTGACGGCCAGCGTTCTGGCTGCCAACGGCATCAAGGCCTATGTCTTCAAGGACCTGAGAGCGACACCGGAACTTGCCTACATGATCGGCGTGCTGAAAACCAAGGCCGGTCTGAATATTACCGCATCCCATAACCCGAAGGACTACAACGGCTACAAGGCATACTGGGAAGACGGATGCCAGGTATCCAGCAGCATCGCCGACGGGATGTTGGAAGAAATCAACAAAGTAGATCTGTTTACCGATGTCAAGAAAGCCGACTTCGATGAAGAAGTAGAAAAAGGAATGATCGTCATCCTGGATGAGAAGTACGACAGGATGTACATCGATCATGTGAAGTCGCTGGCCATCCATGACGGCGATGAACTGGATCTGGATATCCCGCTTGTATATACTCCGTTGAACGGCTGCGGTACGATGCCTTTCTCGGCCATGATGAAAGAAAGAGGTTTCCGCAACTATTACCTGGTTGAAGAACAGAAGGATCCTGATCCTGACTTCACGACCGTCGGCTACCCGAACCCGGAAGATCCGAAAGCCTTCAGACTGGCGGAAGAGCTGGGCAAGAAGGTCGGTGCGGAACTGCTGATGGCGACGGACCCGGATGCGGACAGATTCGCAATTGAACTGAGAAACGACGAAGGAGAATATGTTCCTTTGAACGGCAACCAGACAGGCTATCTGCTGGTCAACTACATCCTGGAAGGCAGAAAAGATGCCGGAACGCTTCCGGAAAAAGGTGCCATGGTCAAGTCCATCGTCACTTCTACGATGTCTACCGAGATTGCCAAGGCCTACGGTGTCGAGATGTTTGAAGCCCTGACCGGTTTCAAGAACATCTGCGGACGTATCCCGTTCCTTGAGGAGAACGGTTATACCTATCTGTTCGGCTACGAGGAGTCTGTCGGTTATGCTGCATCTCCTGAGATCAGAGACAAGGACGGCATCTCTGCAGGCATGCTGGTGGCGGAAGCTGCTGCCTACTACAGAAAACAGGGAAAGACGCTGTTCAATGTCCTGCAGGAACTCTATGAGAAATACGGCTTCTACAACGAGGATGAACCGAACCTGATCCTGGAAGGTATCGAGGGATCAAAACGGATCGCCAGAATGATGGCACATGTCAGAGCGAATCTGCCGACAGAAGTGGCAGGTCTTAAGGTCGTAAAGACCATCGACTATACCAACGGCTATGAGGATATTCCTGCTTCCAACGTGCTGCGTTTCTTCCTGGAAGATGGAAGCTGGTTCTCCATCAGACCGAGCGGTACAGAACCGAAGATCAAGTTCTATTTCTATACGAAACAGGATTCTGCGCAGAAAGCAAAAGAAGTCAACCTGGCAATCAAGGAAGACATCATGAACATGATCACTAAGGTTGAATAAAGGAGCAGATATGGTTACAGAAAAAATGTATGACAAGCTGGCGGAGCTTGTGGTAAAAAAGGGCGTCAATGTACAGAAGGACCAGCCGGTCGTGATCAACGCTTCCGTCAGAGATGCGGAATTTGTAAAGAAAGTCGTTAAGTGCGCCTATGAAGCGGGAGCCAAGTTTGTTTCCGTGGAATGGCGGGACAGCGAGATCACCAAGATGGGATATCAGTATCAGTCCAATGAAACACTCTCGGAAATTCCGCAGTGGATGTACGACAAGACCAAGTACATGCAGGACAAGGGAGCGTGCTATCTTTCCATTACATCGGAAAAGCCGGGCATTATGGCGGATGTCGATGGAGAGAAGATGAGGATAGCCGATACGGCATATTATGCCAAGATGGGTGATCTGATGACGTATCTGATGAATAACGAAGGTCAGTGGTGTGTCTTCGGCATTCCTTCTCTGGAATGGGCCAAGGTCGTGTTTCCTGACTTAAGCGATGAAGAAGCGTTCGAGAAGCTCGGCGATGCGATCTTCTCCGTAACAAGAGTCACGGAAGACAACGATCCGATCGAAGAATGGACGAAGCATGATCAGGAGATGCTGGAACATGCCCGTAAGATGAATGAATACGACTTCAAGGAACTGCACTTTACTTCAGAACTGGGAACGGATCTGACAGTAGATCTGGTAGATGGCCATATCTGGGTCGCAGGAGGCTCTGTGACGCCGAAAGGTGTATTCTTTGATCCGAATATGCCGACGGAAGAATGTTTCTCTATGCCTTTAAAAACAGGCGTTAACGGCATTGTCTATGCCTCGAAACCGTTAAGCTACAACGGCAAGGTCATCGAAGATTTCTGGTTCCGTTTTGAAAACGGCAAGGTAGTCGACTATGATGCCAAAAAGGAAAAGGAATCTCTGAAACGTCTGCTGGAATTCGATGAAGGTTCTTCTTATCTTGGAGAAGTAGCACTGGTTCCTTACGATTCACCGATCAGCAGATCAGGCATCCTGTTCTTCAATACGCTGTATGACGAGAATGCCGCCTGCCATCTGGCTTTGGGCAGACCTTATCCGGAAAACATCAAAGGCGGAGAACAGATGAGTAAGGAAGAGCTGCTTCAGCACGGAGCCAACGATTCCATGCAGCACGAAGACTTCATGTTCGGTACGAAGGAAATGGATATCGACGGCATTCAGAAAGACGGAACCGTCGTTCCGATATTCAGAAAAGGCAATTTCGTTTTCTAGATCAAACAATAAAAAAGTAAACCTTCACGGTTTACTTTTTGTATACGCATTTTCCACTTAGATATGTAGCGTTTATTCCGATCTCATGGATCCTGTTTTTCTCTGTGACGAAAGGATCCTGGTCCAGAATGACGAAGTCGGCGAGATAACCCGGAGCGATCTTTCCTTTGTGATCTTCTTCAAACGAGGCAATCGCACCGTTGTATGTGAAACTGTCGATCGCTTCTTTTACTGTGAAAGCCTGATCAGGCAGGTACGGTCCGCATCCGTCCAGAGATGTCCTGGTTACCGCGCATTCGATGCCTTTCATGACATCAGGAGTTTCTACCGGAGCATCCGATCCGTTGGATACGGTCAGACCGTTGTTCATCAGGGTCTTCCAGCTGTAGCTGGTTGATGCAAGATCCTTGCCGGCCCGCTGCTCGACGATGTGGTTGTCGTAGTCCAGGAAAACGGACTGGGCATAGATGTGCGTCTTTAAACGGATCATTCGATCCAGCTGATCCTGCCTGCTGATCTGGCAATGGACGATGCCATGACGGTGGTCGTTTCTTGGATTTTCTGTCAGGGCCTTTTCAATGGCGTTGAGTACCTTGTCCAGACAGGCGTCGCCGATCGCATGTACCGCCACCTGCATGCCTTTTCTGTTGGCGTAGCCGATCATATCGTTGAACTGTTCATCGGAAAACAAGGAGAAGCCGCAGGTCGAAGGATCGTCCGCATACGGTCTGGACAGATGGGCAGTTCTGCCTCCCAGGGATCCGTCTCCCAGCATCTTCAACGGACCGATCCGGAACATGTCGTCACCTGTGCTGGTCATGTTTCCTTTATGAATAAAGTCTTTCAGATCCTTTAAAGTCGTGAAGTTGGCCTGTTCATTGACCCTGACGCTCAGTCTTCCCTCTTCCGAGAGTTCTTTGTAGGCTTCGTTGATCGTTTCAAAAGGGATCTCCCGGTAGACGCCGTAGTCGTCGGACTGCGAGGATGTGATGCCGAAGCTGTTCAGTTTTGCGCAGGATGCCAGGATCATCTGTTTGATTTCTTCCTTGTTTGGAAGAGGCTTGTATTTTTCGACGATGTCGATGGCGTTGTCACAGAGAATGCCGTTCTCGTAGTCGATAGAACCTCCATCCGGAGAAACGGTATCTTTACTGATGCCTGCGATCTCCAGCAGTTTCGAGTTTACTGTACAGACATGTCCGCAGGCTCTGGTCAGGATGATCGGTTTATCCCTGCTGATGCGGTCCAGATCTTCTTTGGAAGGCATCCTGTCTGCATCGCTGAAATAGTCCTGGTTCCAGCCCCGTCCGACGATCCAGCTCCCTTTACTGTTTTCTGTATATTCTTTTACATATTTCAGCATCTCCTTTAAAGAAGAAGTGTGCTGATCCAGTCTGGCCATGCTTAGAGCCTGTCCGTAATTCAGAAGATGCATGTGCGAATCGTTGAAAGCGGCGCAGACAAAGCTTCCACCAAGATCTGTTTGTTCTCCATCGGGATATTTAGCCAGGATCTGTGTATCTGAACCCGCTGCAACAAATCTTCCGTTTTCAACCGCAAAAGCTTCTGTAAACCCATCTCCCGTATAGACGTTTCCATGCAAGAATACCTTTGTTTCCATAATTCCGACCCTCTTTTCCTCTAGAATACTACAAAAAGGAAGGAAATGAAAATATTTTCATAAAATTTAAAACATTTACATTCTCATTGACATTGTTTTCATTCCGTTATATTATAATTTCATTATTACAAGCGAAAGGAGACTGTTAATGAAAAAGTTACTAGCTGTTTTATTGACATTACTGATTGTCCTTGCGGGTTGTGCAAAGAAGGAGCCTGCACAGGATAATGCGACTGTTTTCAAGAATGAAGATGTCAGAAAAGCAATCTCTTATGCGATTGACCGTGAAGCTCTGGTTAAAACGCTGAACGACGGATCTGTTGCTGCTGAAGGAATCATTCCGTTTAAACTTGCTACAAACCCTTCAACCGGTGCAGACTTCCGTGATGACCAGGGCAAGATCGTTGAATATGACCCTGACAAAGCGAAAGAACTCTATGCACAGGCATGTGAAGAACTGGGTGTAAAACAGATCACGATCGATCTGCTGTACGGCACCAACGAAGGCGACTCCGTCATCAAGGCCGCAGAACAAATCGCGTACTATCTGGAAGAAGCAGGATACAAAGTCAACCTGATCTCTAAGCAGAAGAAAGAAAGACTTTCTCTGATGACTGACGGTGACTATGCCGTATGTCTGACCCGTTGGGGTCCTGACTATGCCGACCCTCAGACTTACATGGATCTGTTTGTAAGTACCAACACTTCCAACAACTCCGGCAGATACAAGAGCGAGAAATACGACAAACTCGTTGCGGATGCTGAAGCTACAACGGATATGGATGAAAGATGGGCTCTCTTCCTCGAGGCTGAAAGAGTACTCGTAGAAGAAGACTACGCCGATGTTCCTATTTTCCAGGCAGGCGGCGCCATGATCATCAGACCGGAAATCTCCGGTATCGAATTCCACTCTGCCGCTGTTGACAACTACCGTCACATCGTAGGCAAGGATGAAGTTACACTGCTTACCAATACCGATATCCTGAGCCTTGATAACCATATCGCTACCGACGGTACTTCCTTTATCGCTCAGACGATGTATACTTCAGGTCTGACCGAACTGGATGCAGGCGGAAACTACAAGCTCGACCTGGCTGAAAGCTTTGAAATGAGCGAAGACGGTACTGTCTACACGTTCAAGATCAGAGACGATGCCAACTGGGTCAACAAGGACGGCGAAGTCGTTGCTCCGGTTACTGCCCAGAACTTCGTAGACGCATGGGATAGAATCCTTGATCCGGATCTGGCTTCCGAATATGCATGGTGGATCACCGATGTTCTGCTGGTCGATTCTTATGAAGCAGTCGACGAGAAGACATTCAAGGTTACTCTTGCCAAGCCAAACGGCATCTTCTTAAGCTGTCTGGCATTCCCAAGCGCATTCCCAATCAACAAGGAATTCGTAGATGCACAGGGTGATCAGTATGCGACAAGTGCCGATACTGTACTCTCTTGCGGACCATACATCCTGGATTCCTGGACTTCCGGTTATTCCTATGAGTTCAAGTTCAACGAGGACTACTACTTCAATGAAGACTATGTTGCAGCCGGCGGCGCAGGCAAAGTCGTATTCAGAGTCCTTGAAGATACGCAGACTGCTTTGATGGAATACGAAGCAGGCAAGCTTGATACTGTTATCCTTTCCGGTGAACAGGTCGATGCGAATAAGGATGTTCCGGGTTATGTTGACCGTCTGCAGGGCTACATGTTCTACCTGTCTGTCAATATCAACCACTACGGTGAATAAGTTTATCGAAATCAGTGAACTATAAAAACTAGGGCGATTAGTTTCTGATCGCTCTAGTTTTCTGTATTTACTGGAAAGGGGGTAACGCGTGAAGAAATATATCTTTAAGAGAGTACTTATTTCCTTAGCAACGCTTTTTGTAATACTGCTGGTTCTGTTTATTCTGATGGATCTGATGCCGGGCACGCCGTTCAACGACGAGAAGCTGACAGAGGCGCAGAAAGCCCTTCTGTTTGCGAAATACGGTCTGGATAAGCCTGTCTATATCCGTTTCCTTCTCTATGCCAAAAACATGCTGAAAGGAGACCTGGGCGTATCCTATGCCATCAACAAGAACTTCCCGGTCAGTGAAATGGTAAAAGAAAGACTGGGCATCTCGATCGGAGTCGGTGCCATGGCCATGGCGCTGGGCACGGTTTTCGGACTGATCCTGGGCATCCTGGCTGCGCTGAACCACAACTCCTGGATCGACAACCTCTGCTCAGCCATATCCGTTATCGGCGTCAGTGTGCCGTCCTATGTCTGCGCGCTGCTGCTGTGCTACTACGTGGCCTACAGACTGGGCTGGCTGCCTATCCTTTACAACGTGGAACAGCCGTTCATCTCGCTGATCCTGCCGGCTGTTGCCTTAAGCGTATCGCCAACCGCGAACATCGCCCGCTTTACCAGAAGCGAAATGATCGATGTCATGAATTCCGACTACATCCTGCTGGTACAGTCCAAGGGTGTCAAGAACTGGAAAATGATCATCTATCACGTATTAAGAAATACCCTGATCCCGGTCATTACCGTCATGGGACCGATCCTGGTCAACCTGCTGACAGGTTCCAGTGTTATCGAGAAGATCTTCGGTATCCCGGGTATTGGCAGACTGATGATCACGGCGATCCAGGAGAACGACTACAACGTTACCATCGCCTGTGCCTTTGTTTATTCCGTCATGTATATCGTTGTGATGCTGTTTGTGGATATCCTCTACGGCATCATCGATCCGCGTATCCGTATCGCAAAGGAGGAAGCTTAAGATGATTAGAGACGATCATGAGTTCCAGGAAGACGATTTTCAGTTTGCGCATGCCGCGGATGAAAAGCTGATTGACAAGAACTACAGTGCGACTTCCTACGCCAAGGACGTCTGGAACAACTTCAAGAAAAACAAAGGCGCTCTGATCGGTGCGGTCATCATCATGATCATCATCCTGATGGCTGTCGTCGGTCCGAATATGAATGAATTTACCTATAAGCAGATCCACAGCGGTCAGGAATGCCTGGTACCGAGAATTCCGGGCATTGAGAAGCTGGGTCTGTTTGACGGCTACCACAACGGTGCCAATCAGTATGCCCAGAAAGGGGCATCCGATGTCTACTACTGGTTCGGTTCCGATACCCAGGGAAGAGACATCTGGACCAGAGTATGGTCAGGCACAAGAGTATCCCTGATCATTGCCCTGGCTGCCGTCATTATCGATATCGTAATAGGCATGGTTTACGGTCTGGTATCTGGTTTCTTCGGCGGAACGGTAGACAGCTTCATGCAGAGGTTTGCCGAGATATTAAACGGTATTCCAACCCTGGTTATCGTTACTCTGCTGGGCATGGTCCTGCCTGCCGGTATTACTTCCATTATTTTTGCCCTGATGCTGACGGGATGGATCGGCATGGAGCGGATCGCCAGAGCCCAGGTGCTCAAAGTCAAGGAACAGGAATTCGTCCTGGCTTCCAGAACACTGGGTGCCAACAAATTCCGTATCATCTTCTCCGAGATCCTGCCGAACATCATGGGCCAGGTCATCGTAACCTCCATGTTCTCGATCCCGAACGCCATCTTCCTGGAAGCCTATCTGTCCTTCCTGGGACTGGGTGTGCCTGCTCCGATGGCATCCCTGGGATCCCTGGTTTCCGACGGCTACAAGTCCATGACGACCTTCCCGCATATCCTGATCATTCCGGTCTTTGTCATGGCAATCCTGATGCTGTGTTTCAACCTGTTTGCGGATGGTCTGAGGGACGCCTTTGACCCGAAGATGATCAACAAGTAAAGGAGGTCCTATGGAAACAGTAAAACGAAACAAGGACGATAGAGTCCTGTATATCCGTGATCTGAACATCTCTTTCCAGACCGCCTATGGAACGGTTAGAGCGATCAGAGGTGTGAGACTGGACCTGTTTAAGGGAGAAACGATTGCGATCGTCGGCGAATCCGGTTCGGGCAAGTCCGTTACCGTCAAGACGATCATGGGAATCCTTGATTCCAACGGCGTCATCGATTCCGGTCAGATCATCTACCGTTATAAAGATGAGAACGGCGAAGAACAGGAAGTCGACCTGGTAAAGATGTCCCAGAAGGATATCCGCTACAAGCTCTGCGGCAAGCACATCGCCATGGTTTTCCAGGATCCGATGACTTCTCTGGATCCGACGATGACGATCGGAAAACAGATTATGGAACCGATGCGCGAGCACTACAATATTTCCTACAACGAAGCCAAGCAGAAGGCTCTGGACCTGCTTACGGAAGTCGGGATCGACAATCCGGACAAACGTTTCAAACAGTATCCGCACGAGCTTTCCGGAGGCATGCGGCAGAGAGTCGTTATCGCGATCGCTCTGGCCTGCGATCCGGATATTCTGATCTGTGATGAACCGACTACGGCTCTGGATGTCACCATTCAGGCCAAGATCCTGGAGCTGATCAAAGAGCTGCAGGACAAGAAAGGAATTTCCGTCATCTACATCACCCATGACCTGGGTGTCGTGGCGAAAGTCGCCGACTATGTCGCCGTCATGTATGCCGGAAGGATCGTCGAGAAAGGCAAGATCAACGAAGTCTTCTACGATCCGAGACACCCGTATACCTGGGGACTGCTGTCTTCTATGCCGGATACGGATACCAATTCCCGCAGACTGTATGCCATCCCGGGTTCTCCTCCGAACCTGATGGAAAAGGTTCCGGGTGATGCCTTTGCGGCGAGAAACAAGTTCGCGCTGAACATCGACTACAAGGAGGAACCTCCGATGTACGATATCGGTGGTCAGCACCGTGTCGCCTCATGGCTATGCGATCCTAGAGCGCCGAAAGTGGAACTGCCGGCTGAGCTGGTAGAAAAACTGGAAAAGATGAAGAAGGAGGCCAATATCAATGAGTGAAATCAGAACACCTCTGCTTCATGTCGAGAACCTGAAACAGCATTTCAAGATCTCGAGGAAATTTACGACGAAGGCCGTTGACGGCATCAGCTTCGATATCTACGAAGGCGAGACGTACGGTCTGGTCGGTGAATCCGGTTCGGGCAAGTCGACGACCGGCAGATCGATCATCAGGCTGTACGAACCTACCGACGGCAAGATCATCTTCGACGGACACGACATTTCCGGCAAGCTCAGCAAGGAAGATGAGAAGTTCTTACGAACAAACATGCAGATGATATTCCAGGACCCGATGGCCTGTCTGAACCCGAGGAAGAAGGTATCACAGATCATTGCAGAAGGACTGGAGATCCATCACCTGTGCAAGTCCAAGCAGGAGATCGAAGAAAGAGTTGCGGACGTTCTGGACAAGGTCGGACTCTCCAAGGAACAGGGAACCAGATTCCCGCATCAGTTCTCCGGCGGACAGAGACAGAGAGTCGGGATTGCCAGAGCGCTGGTCATGAACCCGAAACTGGTCATCGCCGATGAATGTATCTCCGCACTGGACGTATCCATTCAGGCCCAGGTCGTCAACCTGATGAAAGACATTCAGGAAGAGACCGGCACGACCTATCTGTTCATTGCCCACGACCTGTCGATGGTCAAGTACATTTCCAATCGAATCGGAGTCATGCATCTGGGTCACATCGTGGAAACAGGTACGACGGACGAGATCTTCGAGAATCCGATCCATCCGTATACCAGGTCGCTGCTGTCAGCTATCCCGCATCCGAATCCGGTCGTAGAAAAAGCCCGCAGGGCGATCACCTACAACAAGGACGAGGAAGGCGTGGACTACGAGGCAGGATATGAACATGTCCTGAGCGAGACGCACAAAGTCCTGGCTACGGATGAAGAATTCGAAAAGTGGACGAAGAAATAATAAGCAAAGGCTTTGCCTAAGGGCAGAGCCTTTTTTATAATATTGAGTAAAGAAACATGAAAAACAAAGATAAGAAAAAGACGGCTCTGATCATGGAAGGCGGAGCGATGCGGGGTCTGTTTACCTGCGGGGTCATGGATGTGCTGCTGGAGAACGGCATCGAATTCGACGGAGGCGCAGGCATTTCGGCAGGCGCAGTCTTCGGATGCAACTACAAGTCGAAACAGATCGGCAGACCTTTGCGCTACAACACCAGATTCTGCAGGGACTGGAGATACTGTTCCCTGCGTTCCCTGATCACGACAGGAGATCTTTACGGTGTCGATTTCTGTTACCGCATTGTTCCTTATGAACTGGATGTTTTTGACCGGAAGACGTTCTCTGAGAATCCGATGGAATTCTATATCGGTGCAACGGATGTCGATACCGGGAAGTGCGTCTATCACAGATGTGAAAAAGGAGAGCTGGAGGACGATCTTTGGATGAGAGCTTCCGCCTCGATGCCCCTGGTATCAAGGATCGTCGAAGCGGACGGATACCGGCTGCTGGACGGAGGGATCGCCGACTCCATTCCTTACCGCTACATGAAAGAAATAGGCTATGAAAGAGATGTTGTGATCCTGACTCAGCCTCTG
>JAFZQL010000091.1 GCA_017620435.1 Erysipelotrichaceae bacterium | reverse complement strand
TGGGCCCAGACCGTCATTCCGATCGTCCTGTTTACCTTCCTTCTGCTGATGATCATCATCTTCTATGTGACTTACGACAGGAAATCAAGACATCTAAGCTCCATCATGCTTCTGGGACTGCTGTGCCTCGCCGGCATCCCGTATTCCATACACAGCTGGCCGATTACCAACTGGATCGCTTTTGCCTTCTCTACGGCCTCGTTTGTTCTGTTCCTGGTAATGATCATCATCAACCGGAAAGACATCCTGTACGAGCTGAAAGCGCGTCTTAGTACAAAACAGAGCTGACTGCTTGAGTTATTTCCGGATAGAATTTATACTTAAGGTATCAGAAGAGAAAAAGGAGACAATTATGGCAAACAAATACGCTGGCACACAGACCGAAAAGAACCTGCAGGCTGCTTTTGCGGGTGAATCACAGGCAAGAAACAAGTACACTTATTTTGCTTCTACAGCAAAAAAAGAAGGATATGAGCAGATCGCCGCACTGTTCTTAAAAACCGCAGACAACGAAAAAGAACACGCCAAGATGTGGTTTAAAGAACTCGAAGGCATCGGAACGACTGCCGAGAACCTGACTGCTGCAGCAGAAGGCGAGAACTACGAATGGACAGACATGTATGAAGGTTTCGCCAAGACGGCTGAAGAAGAAGGCTTCAAGGCTCTGGCTATCAAGTTCAGAATGGTAGGAGCCATCGAAAAGCACCACGAAGAAAGATACAGAGCGCTTCTGCACAATGTTGAAGCACAGGAAGTATTCGCCAAATCTGAAGTCAAGGTATGGGAATGCCGCAACTGCGGTCATATCGTCGTAGGACCTAAGGCTCCGGAAATGTGCCCGGTATGCGCACATCCGAAGGCATACTTCGAAGTCAACGCCGAGAACTATTAAAAAAGAATCAGATGTCCTAGGACATCTGATTTTTATACGAGATTGATTTCTATTTCATCCAAGATCGCCGCGGCGGTCTTTTTAAATCCTTCCGGATCGGCCGTTACCAGACAGATCCTTTCCGAATCATGCTCATCATTCAGAAGATCCTGTTTTTCCAGAACTTCCTTCAGATCATCGATGGCACAGACGGAAGAAGAGACTACATGAACTTCAGGAAGCAGTTCTTCCGTTTTTTCTTTCAGCACATCGTAATGGGTACATCCCAGAATGATCGTATCGATCTGTTTCTTTTTCAGCTGATTCAGATAATTTTCAAGGATTTCCATCAGCTGCAGATCATCTGCGGTTTTTCCCGCTTCGATCATTTCAGCCAGTTCAGGACAGGCAAGGGAATAGACTTTAATGTCTTTATTCAGTGAATGAAGGGCTTTCGTGTATTTGCCCGACTTGACGGTAGCTGATGTAGCGATAACACCGATCTTTCCGTTTTCTGTCAGGCTGCAGGCTTTCCTGGCTGTCGCTTCGATCACCCCCAGTACAGGAACGGATGTCTGTTTCTCCAGTGTTTTTCTGGCAGCGGAATCCGCCGTGTTGCAGGCGATCAGCAGGGCTTTGAGATCGTATCTGTTTAAGATACGTAAATCATTCAGAGAATACTCTATGATCTGTTTTCTGGTCCTGGAGCCGTACGGCATGTTTTTTGTATCCGCAAGAAAAACGATATTCTCATTCGGAAGTCTTTCGATCAGGTGTTTTACGACAGTCATTCCTCCGATTCCGGAGTCGAATACGCCGATGTATTTCTTACTCATAACGCGTTTACGATCTCCTTGAAATGTCTTCCTCTTTCTTCATATCCGGAATACTGGTCGAAACTGGAAGTGGTAGGGGAAAGAAGAACGGTATCGCCCGGTACAGCCACTTTTTCCGCTTCATGAACGGCTTCATCCAGTGTCGTGACGATGATCGGATCGTCGCAAAGATCGGAAGCGATTCTTCTTCCCGACTGACCGAAACCGATGATCTTCTTCACACATCTGAGGTGTTTTCTCATTTCCGTCATATCCAGGCCTTTCTCATATCCGCCTACCAGCAGGATGACGCCTTTCTCAAATGAATCCAGGGCCGTGATCGTCGCATCGGTATTGGTCCCCTTGGAATCGTTGTAGTATCTGACGCCGTTTCTTTCCCGGACGAATTCGATGCGGTGCTCCACACCTTTAAACGCTTCGATCGTCCTGACGATATCTTCGTTGGATATGCCTAAAAGTCTCGCTGCCGTAACGGCGATCATGACGTTCTGGATGTTGTGTTTTCCTACCAGAGATATTTTATTTACCGGCAATACGGCTTCACCGTTTACATAGATGTATCCGTCCTTCAGGAAGGAATCGGTATCCTGAGTTTTTAAAGAAAAAGTTCTGATTTGGCAGTGGATCGGGTATTTCTCTGTATATTCTTTTACGATCGGATCATCGGCATTGTACAGAAAAACATCGCCGTCCTTCATGTTCCGGTAGACTTCCGTCTTGGACCGGTAGTAGGCGTCCAGAGAACCCATGGTCTCCAGATGATCGGGAGTCAGATTGATGATCACGGCGATTTCCGGTCTGAAGGTATCGATGTCGACCAGCTGATGATTGGAAATCTCAAGAGAGATGTAGTGGCCTTCTTCCTCCATGAGATTGTACTCCATAACCAGTTCACATAAAGGCGTGCCGATATTGCCGCCGACATGGGCTTTATCTCCGTAAGCTGTCTTCAGGAGTTCATACATCAAAGAAGTCGTCGTCGTTTTTCCGTTTGTTCCGGTAATGGCGATATAGTGCTGCGGCTTGCAGACCTGATAAGCCAGTTCGATTTCGGTAATGATCGGAATCTTTCTTTCTTCCAGTCTCTTAACAATAGGAGAAACAGGAGGGACGCCCGGATTCTTGACGACAAGATCGAAGTCCCGTTCAAAAACGGACATCTCCTGATCCACGATCTCTACGCCGATCGATTCCAGATATTCTCTTTCTTCTTTATTCGGTTCTTTTCTTTCCGATAACGTGATCCCGGCACCGAGCCTGTGCAGCAGTCTGATCGCAGCCATGCCCGATCTTGCCAGGCCGATCACCAGGACGTTCTTGTTCGTGTATTCCATCCTGTATATTTTATCATTATTATTGACTTAATAAAACGATTGGGTTTTAATATATGCAGTTATGATCGAAGTAGTACTCAGTCATCCCGATACCGGATATTGCGAGAAAACGCTTGTGGAAGATGCTTCCGACAGGCGCTGTTTTATCTATGCCGACAAGCAAGGCGCACAGTGCGAGTTCTGTATCTATGATGAAGGCCTGAGCTTTTTCCGGCAGGCGGAAGACCATATGCTGGAACTGCACCTGAAGCAAGATGCGTATGCGAAAATCATCACCGAAGAAGGAATTCTAAGATTTGATGTAAAAGTGGTTGATTTTAAATTGAATAGTGATATATTGATAGTACGTTACATCATTAATGATGAAAACAGAACAATAGAGATTAAGTATTATTAGGAGTTTACGAATAATGGCTTGTGCTAAATCAATGACAGACGTGGCTTTTGAGATCATGTCTAAGAAGAAACGTGCGATACAGTTCAAGAAGCTGTGGGAAGAGGTTTCCAAGGTCTACGGCGTAAGGAACGACCAGGTTGCGCAGTTCTATGCGGATATGACTCTGGATTCAAGATTTGTATCATTAAAAGGGAACAGATGGGACCTGATCAACCGCCACAAATACGAAGAATCGCATGTGGATATCTCACAGATCGAACTGGATGAGGATGAACCGGAAGAAGGGGAAGAGGATCCTGACGTGATCGTGGAGAAGGAGAATTATTAAAGACTCTAAGGAGTCTTTTTTTGTATAATGAACGTATGAAGTATGTCGTTTTTGATTTCAACGGAACGGTCCTGGATGATATCGAAGTATGTCTCAAGGCCGAGAATCATACCATTGAACACTTCGGTCTGGACCGCGAGCCTTTGACCATGGACGAGTATCTGCACATCTTCACTTTCCCGGTAAAGAGTTACTATGAACAGGTAGGATTCGACTGGAACAAGAATTCCTATGAAGAAGTGGGACAGTACTGGTTCAGCTGGTATCGGGCCTTACGGGATGAATACAGAGTCTATGACGGCGTGATTGAAGTTCTAAAGAAGAACCACGCAAAAGGGAACAGGAATATCCTTCTGAGCGCCTCCAGTCTAGTAGAACTGAAGA
>JAFZQL010000090.1 GCA_017620435.1 Erysipelotrichaceae bacterium | reverse complement strand
GTATTTCCAGATCCCTTCGGCATACTTGACAGCCGGGTAATAGGCTTCTTCCGGAATATCGTCGTACATGATGTCATAGTAGAAATCAAAGTCTTCCCAGTTCAGATTGTCTGCCGTTTGCGGAACGGTCTCTCTGTTCTGATTGTGAAAGTTGCCCCTGGTTACGTCTTCATCGACGATGCCCAGGGTATTCCGGCTGAACGGATCCGAACCGGGATCTGTTTCATCTGCTGCCGGTAAAGCAATCGTGTTGTCTTCTGAGACTTCTGATGCGGTTCCTGTCGAGCTGCATCCCGCAAGGGCCATACAGACCAGCAGGAAAATGACTAATAAACTTTTCTTCATATTTCGTTACTCCTTTTCAAATATGATACTGAAGAACTTTCCGTCCTTCTGAAACAGCATAGGTATTCTGGTATCGGTAACGATGTCGACGCCGACCTGAGCCGTGGATCCGTCTTGCGAAGCCAGTCCAAGATCGATCACAGCAGAGCTATCCTCCAGAGATATCCTCCATTCATGGGCGATGTCATAGCGTACATCGACGCTTCCGTGCGGAGGAAGATCGCCTGACAGGAAGACGTAAGTTCCTTTCTGTTCTCCTGCAGGAAGTCCTGACAGTTCCGCCAGTTCTTCATCAAAGTCGAACACAAGACTTTCTCCATCGCCGTTGAATACCATTGTTCCATGTTCCGACACGAAGGTTCCCTCGTGCGGATCCGGAACAGGGGTATCCGGTTCATATGGATAGTTGTCCAGCGATTCTCTCTGTTTTTTATCGATATAGAACAGAAGTCCTACAACCAGCGCTATTGCCATAACGATGATCCCGATGATCCTGAATCCTTTTTTCATGATTCTTCCTCCTTCCTGCTTCGTTGAAAGACGATCATAAAACGACCGTTCTCATCTGCATTATTGAAATCGTTACTGATGTATCCATTTTAACACTTCCATCCGTTCAGATAAAGAGATACAAAAAAACAAATGTCTCCATCTGTTTCAGTCCAGCGGTTTCTGATAGAAATTGCCGTAGATGCTGGAAGTATCCCTGGTTTCTATGAAAGCGTTGGGATCGGCTTCCAGGGCATAACGTACAACTTCTGAAGTCTGGAAAGTATTCACTACCGTATAAAGAACGCTTTCATCTTCACCTTTGTATGCGCCCTGCGCGCTGATCTTGGTGATGCCGTGTCTTACGTTCTTCAGAACCGAATCGATCACTTCATCCGGTTTCTTGGTGACGATGATGATCGCCTGATGGGTATAGCGCTTATGCATCTTGTTAATCATGAAGTTGGACATGAACTGGAAGACGATGGAATAGGCCGCTCTTTCCCATCCGTACAGCAGGCCTGTTGCCGTGATCAGGATACAGTTCAAGGCAAAAGTCATATTCCACATGGAACGGTGATACTTGTTGGAGAAGTAGATCGAAAGGAAATCCGTTCCTCCGCTGGATGCGCCATGCGACAGGGCAAAGCCGATGCCTGCGCCATTCACCAGACCGCCGAATATCGCGATCAGTATCATTTCTTCCAGAACGATGATTCTTGGAAGAACAGAAGAAAACAGCGATGTCAGAGCCGTCTGCAGCAGTGAGAAGATCGTAAACAGTTTTCCGATATGCCGGTAGACGATCACAGCCAGAACGGCATTGATCAGGAAGTAAGGCAATTCGAAAGGAAGACTGATCGAAAAGAAGTCTCTTAGAACATCCGAAAGGATCCTGGAGAGTCCGGTGATGCCGCTGGGATAGATCCCGCCGGGAACAGAAAAAGATGTCAGGGAGATTCCCTGAAGCAGGGCAGATAGAGTGACCCAGAGGGTCATGATCAGGATCTGAGATACGTTATTCTTCTTCATTTGTTTTCAGTCATAGAATTCATCAAGATAGAAGCGGTGTTTCCCGCAATGCGGACATCGGAACACATGCAGCTGTATCCATCTGTTGTGCAACGTTTCTTCGATGCTTTCATAAGCGCTTTCTGTCCATGCGGGACTGTTTCGAAATTCTTCCAGCAGTCCTCTTTCCATCAGTTCCTCATAGAAGATCTGTCCCTCGTAGATACAGTAATCACCGCAGCAGGACAGCCATGTGCCTCCGTTCCAGGAATAGTAGCCGGGACTATGATGAAGGAGTTCTTCGGTCTTTTCTTCATCCGGGACCCTTTCTTTCCCGGGGATCTCGCAGTACTCCATGTCGAATTTTTCTGCGGCACTTCCATCGGCGATACATCCCGGACAAATAAACTCCAGATCTTCATCGGTATAGAACGGACCTTCGCAGATCAGCGTTTCCTGTTTCCCGCAACACTGGCAAACTCTGGGAAAATCGCTCTCCACGAACACCCCGTTACTGATCGGATCAGGATGATACCTGAAAAACGGATACCTTTCCGGATCCTTCTCGTGATAATCCTTGTATGTGATCTTCTTGTTCATATCTTCAGTCAGAAAGATCGATAATGATCTTCCTGCATCTTTTACACAGATTCGCCTTGGCAGCCGGCGCCTTGATCAGATTAAAACGGGAAAGAGAAATACTTCCCAGATCTCCGGAAGCGATGAATCTCGCTTTATTGCCCCGGTTGAAATACAGGTGTTCCCTGCTCTGGACAAATCCTTGTATCATTTCATTTCCGCAATACGGACAGATCATTTGTTTTCCTCCTGTATTTTCCTGCAGAATTCCCTTATCTGCGTCTCGTCTTCCTGTTTCGGCCTGTCTTTCGGATCGATCAGACTCATCTCGGCTTTCCACTTCTCTATGCCGAGATATTCCCTCAGCTTTCTGCACGCCTTCTCTCCGCCGCCCCCGCTGTGGCAGCAGAAGACCGCAAACACTTTATCTTTCAGAACATCCCTGTTCTCATGAATGAAACTGCGGATACAGGGATTAAAGGTTCCTGCCCATACCGGTGTACCGAAGACGATCAGATCATATGCGGAAGCGTCGAAGTCGTAAGGCTTCAGCTTCGGCATCTCGCCCATGACGGCACTCTTGCCTCCCCAGTAGAACTTCCGGAATCCGGAATCGGGATAGGCTTTTTCCGCTTCCAAAGGAATCAGATCGGCAGATATCTCTGCAGCGATCTTTTGGGCGGTATCTTTCGTATTTCCTGACAGAGAATAGTAAACGACAGCTGTTTTCATTCTCCGCCCATTTCGATCCATTTCTTGCCTGAACCGTCCAGACAGATCATATATTCCATCGTCTTGCTTGGTTCATCGTAACGGATCGCATACTGATAGCTCTTATCCGGATTATAGGTTTCCTGGATCAGATATGAAACATAAAGTCTGTCATTCAGAAGCAGATATCCCGATCCGCCGATCGTATAGTTGTCATCTTCGAGATCTTCCGATGCGCCCGGCGCTTCATGATAGAGATAGTATTCATACATGGAAGCGTAGTCCTTGAGCTCGCTCTCATCGAAGATATCATAGTCGCTCTGATCGTCGACTCCCTGCGAGATCGCATCGTTCACAAACAGAACATTGTTGCTAGGATCGATGCCGATATAGAACTGCTGCGCTTCGCTTCTGTCATCCGGTCTTACAGCCGTAAAGACGGAACCGATATTCATGACATCGTTCTTTTCAACATAGATCACCGGTCCGCTGTTTTCTTCACGGTAATAGGTCTTGGACATATCCGGGAAGGAAGCGATCGTTAAAGTGATATCCTTTTCCGGGATGATCAGATAGACGTTGTCTTCCTCGCCCTGTTTTCCATAGATGATATGATCTTTCTTTATGTTTTTGACTGCGCTTAGATGCATCCTGTCGGCAGCTCTTTCCAGAATGGCATCAAGATCCCGGTCTTCCCCGGTACAGCCCAAATAGACGATCTTCGCTTTCTCATAGAATACAGGTGCTTCCGGTTCAGCCGTTTCCGGAACGATCTCTTCTTCCGGCTCCGTTTCTTCTTCCGGGATCTGCTCATCCGTCTGGGTTTCCTGTACCTCTTCTACCGGCTCGGAAACCTCTTCCGGTTCTTCCTTTTTCCTGCATCCCGTCAGAAGCAAAAGAAACACAAAAAAGCTTACGGTGATCAGCTGGATTATTGTTCTGTTGCGTGTTTTCTTCATTTTCTATTCGTCATCCCCGTGGTAATAGGTCTTTACCATTTCCTTGTACTGTTCTTCATCCAGATTCAGAAGCAGGATCCTGCTGCCTTCCACTCTGAAATAGAAGACCTCTTCCCCCTTCTTACGGATGATCTTAAACAGCGCTCTGATGCGGTCGCGTTTCTTTTTCTTGTATTTTTCAAAATAGGCGAACTCCGCTTCCGTACGGCCGCCCTGATCCGTCAGTCTGTTCTTCTCCAGGATCTTGATCGCCGTATCGATCAGCCTTTCCTTGTCTTCCTTGTTGTCGATATACTTGTCATCCTTCACAAAAGAAACAAAACGGTCTCTTTGAAAAGTCAGTCTGCCGGTATCGCCTGTCGCATATCTTCTGTATTTCTTCCGGGTTACTTCAGCCTTGAAAGGTCTGCCGTCGCTTCTGATCAGATCCAGACAGTAACGCTTGCCGAAATGAGGGTATTCACCCTCGTTTCCCTTTTCCACGTACTTCTTTTCGATCCTGGCCCAGACCGTCTGTTCCGGCGACATCTTCGTCCTGATGTCTTCAATGACACAGACATACACCGTCAGCGCTCCCAACAGGATAAAATACATCCACACCGCAAACTTATCCACAGTATCCCCTTTATCGTTAAATCAGGAAATATTCCGCCTTCCCGTCGCAGCACATCAGTGCTCTGATCAGATATTCATAACAGTAAGGCTCATAAGATTCCTCTCCTGATGTTACATATTCTTTGCCGTCCCTGACCAGTTTAACCTGCCACTTTACCGCATCCTCGATCGGTGTACCTTCAGCGGGATAGTTTCTTTCCCATTTCTCGATCTGTGCCAGTTCCAGCTGTTTGAGGAATGTTTCCGTTTCATCCAGCGTACCTGAAAGACTCTCCAGTTCAGGAATCGTCGACTGTATTTCGTAATGCAGTCCGTTCTCTTCAAACTGTGCTTCAAAATCGTAAGTACCGTCAAGACATTCAAAGCGGAACAACAGTTGATTCATATTGATAACTCCTTATTCTAAATTGTATCACGCAAAGTCTCTTCTATAGGATAGGAATTGAACAGACATGGCTGTTTTAATTGCTTCAGGAACTGATACAATGATAAGGAACGGGGATGTTTCCCGGAAAGGATCTGTTTTGAATCGTAAAAATGTTTCCTTAAACAAAGAAATCTGCACAAGGATCGCCGAGAAAGTGAAGGATGCCGGTGGCAGAGCTTTTTATGTGGGAGGCTATGTCAGAGACCGGCTGCTTTCCATCGAAAACAAGGATCTTGATATCGAGGTACACGGCATTGAACCGCAGAAACTGTATGCCATTCTGGAAGAGTTCGGAAAACCGGAAACAGTCGGCAGCAGCTTCGGCGTATACATGCTGAGAGGATACGACGTGGATATCGCCATGCCGAGAAAAGAGACCGCAACAGGAAAAGGACACCGGGACTTCGAGATCACGGTAGATCCTTTCATCGGGTATGAGAAAGCTGCCAGAAGAAGAGACTTTACCGTCAATGCGATGATGGAAGATGTGCTGACCGGAGAAGTCGTCGATCCGTTCCACGGAAGAGAAGATCTGGAGAACGGGATACTGCGCTGCGTAGATCCCGAGACATTCATCGAAGATCCTTTACGAGTCTTAAGGGCTGCCCAGTTTGCGTCAAGATTCGCGTTCAGTATCGATCCGGATACGCTGGAACTGTGCAAGACGATCAACCTGTCGACCCTGTCGAAAGAGAGAATTGAAGAGGAACTGAAGAAAGCTCTGGTAAAAGGCAGAAAACCTTCGATCTTCTTTGAAACGCTGAGACAGATGGATCAGCTGGATGTCTGGTTTCCGGAAGTGAAACAGCTGATCGGTGTCAGACAGGATCCGATCTATCATCCGGAAGGAGATGTATGGATCCATACAATGGAAGTGGTGGACCGCGCTTCAGCATACCGGGATAAGGTCTCCGATCCTTTCCGTTTTGAACTGCTTGCCTTGTGCCACGACTTCGGTAAAATCGTTACGACCAGCGAGAAAAACGGCAGGATCCACGCCTACGACCACGAGAATCAGGGACTTCCTTTGATCAGATCGTTTTTAGGCAGGATAAGCAATGAACATGGCCTGATCCATTATGTTGTGAATATGACCTCCCTGCACATGAAACCGAATGCTGTATACCATGACAAGGCTCCGATCAAGACGACCAACAGGATGTTCGATCAGGCGGATGAGCCTGTAGATCTGATCTACATGTCCATGGCTGACAAGCCTCTGATCATGGGAAGCGACGTCTTTACCGACAGCAACGATTTCCTGTTTGAAAGATATGAAATATACAAAGAAACCATGAGCCGTCCTTACGTGACAGGCAAGGACCTGATCGATGCCGGACTGGAACCGGATGAATCTTTTACGCAGATCCTGGAGTATGCGCATAAGCTCAGACTGGCAGGCGTAGAAAAGGATTCTGCCCTGAAACAGACTTTGGCTCAGTTTAAAAAACGTGTTAAGATATAGGTAATGCAGGTGTGGTTCAATGGTAGAACTCGACCTTCCCAAGGTTGCAACGGGGGTTCGATTCCCCTCACCTGCTCCATACTTACAAAGAAAAAGCCTTTGAATAAGGCTTTTTATTGTTTCATCTGTTTTAGGAACAGTTGAACCTCCGGCATACAGCACTATTTATCAATTGGTTTCCTACAGTTCAAACAGGTGTTTCAGATAAGGTATTCTTCTCATGATCTTTGTAAAGAAGAAACTGAAAGCGAGTGCCATTAACATGATCAGAAATCTCTCTACAAACAGATCCTGAGGTATCAGCAGTCTGGAGATCCTGATAAAAAACTGATGCGTTACATATATCCCGAATGTATTTGAACCGATCTGGGAGAACAGCTTTCCTGCTGCTCCTGTGTTCTTTAGACCCAGACAGATAGAGAATACAAAGAAGATGGATATCAGCTGAAGGATCGAACTGTT
This sequence comes from Erysipelotrichaceae bacterium, assembly GCA_017620435.1. Lineage (GTDB taxonomy): Bacteria > Bacillota_I > Bacilli_A > Erysipelotrichales > Erysipelotrichaceae > Colivicinus. The sequence continues at coordinate 2,120 of JAFZQL010000090.1, read as the reverse complement.
GTCAATAAACTGAACAAACAGCTGATTCTTTTTTGTGCTGATATAGATGCTAAGGAAGAAGAAAGACAGCCACACCACGAACCAGATCACTGTAAACAGCATCTTTCTTTTCTGAATCTCTTCGCTATACAGTGAAACGAGTCCGCCTGACATGAAATACAGAACGTCCCATTCATACGCATCAATCAGTTTCAGTCTGCCGATAAACAGATTCAGATGATTTAGGTGTTCGATATGTATCTGGTTGTTGAGTACAGATGTTGTGATATTCAGAAATTCATCGATACAGGCAAAGCACAGAAGAAGGCCAAACAGAACAAAGTACAGTTTTCTTTCTTTATGAAGGGACAGCCATAAAAAAGGATAGATGGCATATACGGCAAACAGCGCCTGTAAAAACCACAGTTCTCCGGTATAGAGAGAACCTCCCTTTGTTTTTAGAAACAGATCAATGATCAGACTTCTGTTGATCGGCGTTCCGTCATACAGGAGATTGATCAGGATCAGAAACAGTCCCCAAAAAACCAGCAGCAGGAATATCTTCAGCATCGTTCTGCAGTGCCTGTCGATCGAAAGTTCGTTTCTTCTCAGCAGCAGGAACCCGTTTACTGCAAAGAACAAAGGTACTCCTTTACTGATCATCCTTAAGGCATACTGTACGAAAACACCGATACTATGATCACTGACAAAATCATAACGGTATAAAGGAATATGAATGGCGATCACAAAAAGCATTGCGATCGTTTTAATCACATCCAGACCTAATAATCTGTTTTTATTCATCTTTTCTTCCACCATATATCCATTAAAACACATCAGCACCTTTCGATACTACTTTAGAGAGGATGGTTTTTGCTTCTACAAATTCCATTTACAGAACGAACTGTACGACCAGTCCTGCCAAAGCACAGATGACAAGCGCCAGCCCTTCACCGATCAGAAAACCTTTCAGATGGAAAGCGTAGTTGTGATATTCCTCCACCATGTCTTCCGTTCCCTTGAGCACGAAGTGCTTGTCGTGGCAGAACCAGATGATATCCAGCACGATCGCATCGTAGAGATTCACGATCGTCCACAGCAGAAAGCCGTAGCCGAACGCTTCGATGAATGTATCACAGCCATTCACATATTTCAAAACAAAAGCCAGGATCGCCAGAAAAACGACGCAGGCGAACAGTTTGATGACGATCTTGTTTTCATTGGTAGGAATCTTGTCTTTGTATTCTTCCAGAGACTTTACTCTTTCCTGAATCTTCGGCGGATAGTTGTATACCGTCTTGATCGGATCTCTGGACATCAGATATACCATCAGGGTAAATATCAGACACAGTACAACGCTCTCAATAATCAATGTCATATGCTTCTCCATTCTATTTCAGGAATTTCTTGATTTCTTCCAGTCTCTTTTCTGCTTCCTTCCTGCCGATCTCATAAACTCTTCTCAGTTCATCAGGATCCTTTTCGGTCTTGCCGATATTCAGCGGTTCAGGAGGCCGGATGACCAGGATCTTTCCTGCCAGTTCGTCCTTCCTGATTTCAGCCGTTTCTTCATTGTAGCGGATGTGTCTGTTCGCCATGGTCTCCAGCAGTTTTGGATACTTCCGGTAAAGGATCTTCATCAAAGGCATGAGACTGTTCTTCTTTTTCACGAATCCCAGAGGCTGAGTCAGGATCACAACATCTCTTTCATAGCCGATCTGCTTCATGTAGTGGTATGGTATGGAATTGGCGATCCCTCCATCAAGAAGTTTATATCCGTCTGTTTCGACGATCCTTGATACCAGAGGCATCGAGGCGGAAGCCCGCATCCACAGATCGTCCTCCAGCTCTCCCTTTTCGCATCTGTGATAGATGCATTCCCCGGTATCGACATCCGTTGCACCGATATAGAATTCCATCGGATTCTCAGAGAACGTCTTACGGTCAAAAACATCCAGTTCATAAGGAACAATGCGGTAACAGAAATCGGCGCCGTAAAGGTCTCCCGTCGTAATCAAAGAGCGCAGGGAACAGTATCTCCAGTCCCTGCAGAATCTGGTGTTGTAGCGCAAAGGTCTGCCGATCTGTTTCGACTTGTAGTTGCATCCGAAGACTGCGCCTGCCGAAATGCCTGCGCCTCC
>JAFZQL010000089.1 GCA_017620435.1 Erysipelotrichaceae bacterium | reverse complement strand
AGTAGTCTTTCAGTTCTTCGATCTCCTGATCGATACAGCCGTCACGGGCAGAGAAAAGGATGTGCTCATGCGGTGAGATGAAACCCAGTTCATCAATAGAGACCGGACCGGTTACGGTATTCACAAAGTCGCTCATTGTTCCTCCTGTTTGAAAAGAGGAAGGAAGCTCTCGCCATTCTGCGGCGCTTCCACATGGAAGTAGTCGCAGACCGATGCGCCGACATCCGAAAGCGTCTTTCTTAAGCCGACATGGACTCCCTTGCTGTCTTTGTATCTAATCAGTAAAGGAACGTTTTCCCTGGTGTGCTTGGAGTGCCCGATATTCGGATCGTTGCCGTGATCGGCCATGATCACCAGGAAGTCTTCGTCCTGCAGTTCATCAAGAATTGGCTTTAGACCCGCATCGGCAATCTCCAGTATTTCTTTATATCTTGTCGAGCTCTGGGAATGTCCTGCCAGATCCGTTTCCTGAACGTTGGTGCAAATGAATCCCTCATCCATTTTCTTCATCTGATCCAGGGTATGTTCCAGACATTCGGCCGTCGGTACGCAAGAGATCGACAGCCCTTTTTCGTTGTGAACGATATCCGCTACCTTGCCGATCAGAACACAAGGAATGCCGTGTCCTGTCAGGATGGTTGGAGCCTGAACCTTCGGATCAACGCCGTAGCCCAGATGCAGACACTGGTAGCCCTGGTCATAGGATTTCGACTTCGCCGAAGCGATACCGATATACTTTCCTTCTTTGATCTCCTCGGCCGCATAGAGGTCATCCATTGTGTTTCCTGTACCGCCGAAAACGACGACTCTGCCGACAGTAACGACCTCTCTGGCCTTTCTGGCGATCTCCAGTTCTTTCTCGAAAGGCATATAGTCAAGCGGAGCCGTTACGTTATAACACATGCCCAGGTCAGCTTCCAGGTTGTCGGCAACCGTGCAATAGTCATCAACGACCACATAACGCAGCCCGTTCCGATCGACAATATCGACCTTGTGGCCGTCTTTCTTTAGATGATCGGCAACGATATCGACCTTCTCCTGAAACGGGATCATCTCCGGATCCTTTGGCTTTGTGCCCATGATTTCCTGATGACCCATGAAAGTATCTGCACCGAAGTGCATCAGTTCCGCCTTGCCGTAGTTGGCATCCTTCCTGAACTTCATCCTGGCGCTTTCATGTCCATAGGCATTCATCAGCCCCAGCTCTTCCAGATTCGGCAGATAAAGATCCGGATGATCATGCAGAATACTGCCGATCGTACAGGCTTTCTCGTCACCCGGTCTCTTGACTGCGGCATCCGCCGTAGCACCCATACCGAAACCGTCCAGAACAATCACAACAAATCTTCTTTTCATAAACAGTCCATTCTAAAGAGATCTCTTAATGCTTTCTCGTAATATCTCGATCACCGTATCCGCGCCTGCCCGGTTCGGATTGATCCGGATCAGACGTTTCACGATATCGGGATCTTTTTCTCTGACCGTACCCGATGCCCTATAAAACATCGGAGCCAGTTCATATTTACTCTCGGCTCCTACGGGATTTGGCAGTGCGCCGAGCTTTTCCGCATTCTTCAGTACTTCTTCCGCGATGTCTTTCTTGAATTCCACTACCAGGACTTTGGATTGTGAATTCGCAATGCAGACATCCTTGATTTCTTCTATTTCACCGCTTCGCAGTCTTCTGAGCACTTCTTCATTGGTCTGTGCCTGTACAGCCAGCAGGACAGGTGCAGTCGTCAGGCCTCTTAAGACATCCATCGCTTCATGTCCCTGGGTCTGGCAGCCTCCGGAATAATGCATCTTTCTGATCCTTTCGATGTATGCTTTCTTACCGACAACGACGCCGATCCCTTCCGGTCCCTGCAGCTTGAAAGTGGAGAAACAGGAAAGATCCGCACCCATTTCACAGCCGATCCGACTGACTTTCATGACCGCATAGTTTTCATCAATGACGATCGGGATGTCTCTTTCGTTCCTGATCGTATCGATCACTTCTTTCAGATCGTAGGAATCTTCCAGCAGCTGACGGGAGTGCTGGATCAGAACGGCCTTGATGTCGCTGTTGTCTTTCATGACTTTCCGGATATCTTCCGTATCGTTGAAATCCGCTCTGACTGTTTCAAATCCCAGCATTTCAAAACTGATTCTGGTGGTGGAGTAGATCGGCGCATCGTGGATCAGGATCTTGTCTCCTGCCTTGGCTACAGCCGACAAAGCATAACGGATCGCTCCCGTTCCGGAACCTCTGACCATGATGGCTGCTTCACTATAAAAGAACTCGGCTATCGCTTCTTCGGCCTTCTTCGTCGTTAGCGGCTGATTCTCCGGCTGATGAACCCCCAGATCGCCTCTGCTTAACTGTTCATAACCGGTAAAGTGATGGGTAATGCAGGAAACCATCCTGAACTGTTTCTGTGTCGCTTCTTCCAGCGAAATGCTCTGTAACGGATATGTTTTCATCATTCACCTCACACCTGATAGCCTTTATCAAATAACTCTCTACATCCAGGAAATATCTCTCGATCAGTTCATCATGAACATCTTCGATGTATTCTGCCGCCTTCAGCAGACGGCTTACCTTCTCTCTTGTGCTTTGACACATCAGCAGTGTCCCGCATCCCAGTTCCTTGCCCGGGATGACCAGGGCTGTCGCTTCCGCCGTGTTGCATACTCTGACGTAGCCCTTGCCGCTGTCTTTCTGTATCTGTCTGGTCCTTTCATCAAAGTGACCAAACAGAGAATCGCCGAAACCGTATAGATCGACAGGACCTTCCTGAATGATCATCACGTCGCATCTGTCCAGTATGTCCTTCAGATATTCCGTCAGTTCGTTTCTCGGTTGAAAGGCGTCTTCAATTGGAATCACTTCCGAACGGATGCCCGGATACTCCCTGTCGGACAGCACGGTTCCGTAATCGTCAGCCTCTTCTACGCCAATGGAATCCTTGATCGCCTTCAGCAGGATCTTCCTGTTTCTGGCCAGAAAACCCAAAGAGTTTCCGGTAATCATTCCATCGGTATTCTTCTTCATGTTCTGGATCCTGTCTTCTTCAATCAGTCTGGAAATGAAGCCCAGGATATTGACGCACATTGCCGGAGCGAGCACGGATCCTCCGCCGTCATTTCCGATACCCAGATCGTTGATCCCGGCAAAGACATTCAAAGCCGTTCCGGAAGAAGAACCGGACATGTAATGACCGGTAATGGGATTGATCAGCTCCGTATCTACGGCTCTTCCGGCCAGCTGCGATTTCTTGTCTATCGTATGCAGGGCAAAACCGGTCTTTTCCAGCTTATGCATCAGGGTATTTGGAATCGATGATACATTCTTGATTCCAACCAGAATATCGCCTTCCTGACAGTCAAAAACCTTTACCACGGAATGGTAGGGATTCAATAATGCCAGCCGATGTGCGTCTCTATAATTCATTACCAGTTTCTTTCCAATCTTTCTCCTAAAGCCGAATACAGGCCAAGCAGTTCTGGCTTGCCATCCTGTATTCCGGAAACGACGGCGACCTGCGATCTTACAGTGAAGATCTGCGTCCTGAACGCCATCAGTACACAGTCGCCTACCGGGAGCGGATCGGCGATCTCGAAGTGATAGTCGATTGAATCATCATCGGGAGCCACCACTTTTGTCAGTACTGCGCTGTTTGGGTCTTTCCCGGCCAGCGCATTCTCCATATGTCCCCTGCGGTAGTGTCCGCCACCGTAGCAGTAGGACTTTCCATCGTATTGATGGGATACCTCGGATACATAGACGTAGGCAGGAACTTCGATCTGTTCACTGTGTTTATGTAAAGGTGTCGTGCCTGTCAGTCCGTGTCCTGGCTCCCCACTTGTCCCGTGGAGTTCACTGATTAGAGGGATGGATGCGATACAGGTCGCGCTAGGCAGGTTGATGTTGAGATCCTGATAGCCGTGCTCCAGAGCGATCTTTCTCGCTCTTTCCATCGCCTTGATGTTGGCGGTAGGAAGGATCGCGTTTTCCTTTTCTGCATACAGCAGCGCCGGGAATACCGTCAGTCCGCCTACCGAAACATGTTCCAGCGCATCGATCTTTTGAAACAGTTCTTCCAGTTCATCGCTGTGAAAACCGCCGATCTGTCCGGAATACAGCTGAGAGTCCGGATCGGAGACCCTGATCAGAAGCTTCTGATCTGTGCCGCATCTTCCTGCCGCTTCATTAATCTCCAAAATCTTCTCGTAAGAATAGACCGTGACATAATCCGGTTTCGCTAAGATGGTCCTGTCCATGGCTGCCTTAGGGATCTGTACCAGATGACCGACGTTTGACAAATGGATCCCGTTGTCGATATAGCACAGCGCTTCTCTGTAATCGACGGCGACGGCGCCTTTGAATCCCAGTTTCATCAGTTCCTGTCCGATGATCGGATTTCTGCCGATCTGCTTCAGCATGAAATACAGATCGATCCCGCAGCGATCCGCCTCTTTCTTCATTTCCCTGGCATTATAAAGGATGCTGTCAAGATCCAGAATATAGGTATCCGGCAGCAGTTTTCCTTCCTGATGCATGTGGAATGCACATTCGATCAGCTTCGGATTTCTTTCTATCAGTTTTTCCAGAAACATCTTGTTCTCCTGTTTAGATCTGAGGATTGTTGACGATCCTTGCCGGATTGTCCGCCAGGAACTTGTGGATGATTTCTTCCGGCAGTCCGTATTCTCTCATCAGCGGTACAACGCTGCCCATGACAGCCAGATAGCCTTTTCCGTCAAACGTCGTGAAATAGGTGTGTCTGGAGATATCGTTTGACAGCACCAGATGATCGGCATATCCCGCTTCCGTCAGTTTCAGAGCATTCATGGCTCTGGTCTCATCCGGCATGTATGCGGTCTTGCCGCAGGTATCAAAAGCGATGTTGACGCCCTGCTTCAGCAGAGAAAGATGATATTCCGGATCATCGATCAGATCCTGATGTCCAAGAATGATCTTGTCCGGTTCAACGCCTTCTTTGAGAAGAATGTCGACCGTCTCCTGGGCAGCGATCCTT
>JAFZQL010000011.1 GCA_017620435.1 Erysipelotrichaceae bacterium | reverse complement strand
CTGACCGGATAGCGTTTTGATCCGTTGAGTACCGAGTGTTCCAGAATGTGGAATACGCCGGTATCGTCGACCGGAGTCGTCTTGAACGCGATCGAGAACGTCTTGTTTTCATCGTCTCTTTTCAGCCAGATCGCCTTGGCACCGGTCTGTTCATGTATCATTTCATAGAGATCGGCCTTGATCTCTTCAACGTGACGGATATTGGTGATTCTAAATCCGTGCATCATGTCGTTTATCTGCATGGCTATGCCTCCTACATACAGTTTTCATTATAACATGCACCTGTTTGTGTTAAACTTGATTGAACCTTTCTGTATGTTATAACGTCTATATAGGTGAAGGATATCTGTTATGAGTTTTGAAGAACTGCTGGAGAAATACAGAAACAACGTCGAGGCTTATGTGAAGTATAAGGTATCTTTTGCTTCGGACAGAGACGATCTGCTACAGGAGATCTATCTTCAGGCATACGAGAAATTCGATAGCCTGAAAAGCGAAGAAGCCTTCAAGGCCTGGATCCTGTCGATTGCCAGAAACAAGGTGAACGACTATTACCGGGATAAAGCCAAAGACATGGAAATACCTCTGGAAGAATATGTCCCGACGGTATCTATCCACAGGACTGTAGATGAGATGGTAAGAGAAACGCTGAAGTCCCTGTCCGTCACCGACCGGGAAATCCTGTATCTGTTCCACTGGGACGAGCTGCCGCTGAAGGAGATCTCCGAAAAACTGAAGCTTCCCGAAGGAACGATCAAGAGCCGTCTGCACTATGCCAGAAAACACTTCAAAGAAAGATATCCGAAGGAGGAATTTATGAACAAGAAACTGCCTGAAATCATGCCGGAATACACGATCAGCGAAAGAAACGACAGACCCTTTGAGACTCTATGGGAAGAACTGATGGGATGGTTCCTGATCCCGAAGGAAGGAAACAGGATATCCTGGGCCATCTATGACTTCCCGGAGAGAAAGAAAAGCGAGACCTACGAGATGAGATGCAAGGGCAAGGCCGAGATCCACGGTCTAGAAGGCGTTACCGTAGAAGCGGTAGAATCCTATGACAAGAAACAGATCAAGAGACATTTCATCGCCCAGCTAACCGATACCCATTGCCGCTATCTGGCGGAAAGACACGAAGAAGATGGGGTCATGAAATACTATACCTTCCTGGACGGCGATGCTTTCCTGAACAACTGGGGCTTCGGTCCGGAAAACATCGGCAATGAAACGCACCTGAAACAGAAAGGCCTGATTCAAAGAAACGGAAGTACCGTCACCACTCAAGACAAGAAAGAAACGATGGATGTCGTAGGAAGATATGATGTGACGATCAACGGCAGAACCTACGATACCGTCTGTCTGATGGATGTCTGTACCTATGATGAATATACAGTCAGCGAACAGTACATCGACAGAAACGGACGCACCGTTCTGTGGAGACGTTTCAACAAGAAGAACCAGAGATGGCTGTTCGACGGATTCGAGTCAGCAGATGAATCCAAGCTGAAAGGCAACGAGAAACTGATCGTCAACGGTGAAGAATGTGTACACTGGTACGACTGCATCACCGATTACATCCTCTAAAGAAGCATCCCGTAAGGGGTGCTTTTTCAAACAGAGCGAAGATGTGTTTCTATAGATTTGTTATACTAGAAGAGAAGGAACCGTTGTGTTCAGATTCTATGAAATCATCGGGAGAATAAAACCATGAAAAAGATTTTAACAATATCCTTTCTGATCCTGTCGCTTCTGATCACAGGATGCCTTGGCACCCGCAAGATCACCATTGAAGCCGGAGAAGACGAGATCGTATCCTGTCCGAAACGCGCAAAACCGGGAGAGACCGTAACGATCGAGACAGTCATCGTCAATGATGCCGATCTGTATCTGTTTGTCAACGGGGTAGCCCTGGATCCGATCAAAGAAGGTTTTTACCAGTTTGAGATGCCTGACCAAGACATCCGGATCAAGGTCGTAGTCAAGTCCAACGGTCTGGCATAAAGGAGACAAGATGAGTGAAATAAAAGAATTCAGAGATCAAAACGGCAATATTCTGGCGCGTGCCGCCATCCCTGAGGGCTATCTGATCGGGGCATCTCTGGTCGACGGCTTCCAGCATGAAACGGTTCCGTTTTTTATCACCGCACACGCGATCAACACCGAAAAAAACATCATGATCTTCGGGCTGAGCGACGAGAAGTTTACGACCTATAGAAACAAGCTCTATACCATGACCCTTAAAGCCATGTCCAATGTCCTATGGAATTCCTACAGGGATTTTATCGAACCGGAAGATTATCTCAAACAGTTTGCGGAAGCTCTTTCGCAGATGAAACTGACAGTGCTGGGAGAAGCCGATCTGCCAAGCGTCTGCGGGAACGACCCTGAACAGGCCTACCGTAATTTCATGGCTGAATACGAGGCCTCTTTCCAGAGAGATGCTTCGCTGGGAACTGAAACCAGAGCCAACAACACCCTGGTCCGTTCTTTTATGCGCAAATATTCCGGAACCGCACAAAGCGGCGCTCTTTGTACGGTTGTAGCGGGCATGGACTACAACGGGATCGAATACTATTCTCCTGCGTCCGCCCTTAGCGTCATCAACCCTCTGGCGGGTCTGCTTGGTTCAGCGATCAAGAACAGACAGGCGGAGAACAGTTCAAAACAGTTCGGTCACGGAACGCCTTGTGACGGCATCGACTGGGGCGCCAGAAACAAATTCCTGATGGTAAGTCCTAAGGAACACGAACAGGAAGCCTTTAACGTCTTTATGGATTTCGTGGAAACCTTCCACATGGAACAGAACCTGCGTCAGCGTTTCTATGAACTAAATGCACAAAGGGTGCAGATGCGTGTACAGGAAACGCTGCGTTTCCAGGGCATGGCTCAGGCCAACATGCAGAACCTGATGTACAACCAGCAGAAGCTGACACAGACCCTGGCTCAGAACTCGGCCGCCATGTCGGCAGGGATCATGGATTCCTGGAACAAAAAGATGGCATCCGATTCCAGAATCTCTCAGGCCAGATCGGAAGCGATCAGAGGTGTGAATGTATACCAGAACAGCTACGGACAGAATGTAGATGTATCCGTATCTGCGGATCACGTATACGAGAACCGGTATGGAGATGTATACGGCGTATCGGGAAACGCGCCTGATCAGGAAACGCTGAACGATCTGAACTGGACAGAGCTGAAAAAGAAATAGGAGAAACGATGCAGCAGCAGTCTCTATTGAAAAACGAAATGAACGAACCTCTGGCAGCCCGTCTTCGTCCGGAAACGCTGGATGACATCATCGGTCAGGAACACCTGATCGGGGAAGGAAAGGTCCTGCGCAGGATGATCGAAAGCGACCGCATTCCATCGATGATCTTCTGGGGCCCTCCGGGTGTCGGCAAGACTACTCTGGCCTATGTGATCGCCAACTGCACCAAGGCTTCTTTTATCAACTTCTCTGCCGTTACCAGCGGAATCAAGGAGATCAAGGAAGTCATGAAGAAAGCGGAAGATGCCGTGGCTTTCGGAAATAGAACGATCGTCTTCGTGGATGAGATCCACCGTTTCAACAAGGCTCAGCAGGACGCTTTTCTGCCGTTTGTGGAAAAGGGCAGCATCGTGCTGATCGGTGCAACAACAGAGAATCCTTCCTTTGAAGTCAACGGAGCTCTTCTGTCCAGATGCAAGGTCTT
>JAFZQL010000088.1 GCA_017620435.1 Erysipelotrichaceae bacterium | reverse complement strand
TATCGACTGGTTCCACATTACAGGGATCACGCCTGCTATCAGCGCGAGCGCCATGGAGCTGAGTCTGGAAGCGGTCAAAAAAGCGAAGGAGCGCGGCATTACCGTTTCCTGCGACCTGAACTACCGTAAGAATCTGTGGAAGTATGGCAAGAAGGCGTCTGAAGTAATGCGGGAACTGGTGAAGTATGTTGATGTAGCAATTGCCAACGAGGAAGATGTTCAGAAAGCTCTGGAGATCAGCATTGATGTAGATGTAGAATCCGGAAAGCTTGATGAAAACAAGTATAAAGAGTTGGGTGATAAAGTCCTGGCGACATATCCGGATCTGAAGATGATTGCCATTACCCTAAGAGAATCTCACAGCGCTGATCATAACGGCTGGTCGGCATGTCTTAACGATAGAAATGAATTCTATGTTTCTAAGAAATATGAGATCAAGGATATTATCGACCGAGTCGGCGGCGGAGATGCGTTTGCCGGAGGACTGATCTACGGTCTGAATCATTATGAATCCAGACAGGAAGCCCTGGAATTCGCCGTTGCGGCAAGCTGTCTGAAACATTCCATCATCGGTGATTTCAACCGTGTCGGCAAGGCTGATGTTGAGAAACTGATGACAGGAGACGGAAGCGGTAGAGTACAGAGGTAGGATATGGATTACACGTTATCTAGAGAAGATCTGATTATGTTAACAGCGCAATGGAAAGGGGAAAGGTTTGCGGATGGCAGACCGAAAGTCCCGGATACAACGCTGGAGAGGATCAGAAAATGTAAAACAGAAGAAGCCTGGAAACCGTTGCATGACAAGGGCTACAAGTATCAGTTTGAAGGGGAACTGAAACGCAGTAACCCTGATCCCGATTATGTTATGGTAGGCAGAGCCGTGACGGTGTCTATGCTGCCGACCAGACCGGATGTCCACATGAACATGCTGGAGGACGGCTGGAAGCAGGGCTATGAGGGATTCTTCAACCAGTGGTCGATCGCCAGACTGGAAGAGAACGACATTCTGGTGGTGGATATGTTCGACAAAAATCAATACGGCACTTTTGTCGGAGGCAATCTATCGACGGCGATACACCGTAAGACCAAGAGGGGCGGTGCTGTTGTCTGGGGTGCAGTTAGAGACATGCAGCAGATCGTAGAGATTCCTGATTTCCAGATCTACTACCGTTCCATTGCTCCGGAAGGGTTGAGAGACGTTCTGCTTCAGGGTATCAACAGGCCATGTCGCATCGGCAAGGCGATCTGTATGCCGGGAGATGTCGTACTGGCGACCTGTGAAGGCGTGCTTTTCATTCCTGCTCATCTGGCGGAAGAAGTGGCTGAACAGGGAGAAAAGACGCAGGTAAAGGATATCTTTGGTTTTGAAAGGATCAAGGAAGGAAAGTACACATCGGCTGAAATCGATGTTCTGGTATGGTCAAAAGAAGTCATGGATGACTTCCAGAACTGGCTGAAGACTTCTCCTGCCGCCGAACCGTTTAATCATCTCAACTGGGAAAAAGAGATCGCGGCATCCGCGAATATCGGCAAAGGACAGTTTACCGGATTGGCATAAAGCAAAGATCAGCAATATCGCTGATCTTTTATATTTTTTCGAATTCCATGCGTCTGCGTATCTCTTTCATCGCCAGAAGCATGTTTTTTTCGATAAAACGGATCTCTTCTTCTTTCGGTGCTTCTTTTTTCTTGAGTTCCAGACCGAGGGCGAATCTTTCATCTTTTCTGCCGATAAACATGACGCCAAATTTACACAGGTAATATGGGTCGTCTTTGGCGATGATCTTAACGACCGGTTCTTTCGCCACTTCTGAAAGCTTCTCGCAGAGCTGTTCAAAAGAACCGACATCCTGCCATTCCTCTTCGGAAGGAAGCCCTACCTTATCCACAACGGCCTTCAGTTCTTTTTGTTTCATGGAACTCAGCATCGCCCTTCCGGTTGCCGTATCGTACAAAGATCCGCGGTAAAGCTTTCCTCTTTCATCCAGAGGATTATCCGGGGAGTTGGAATAGCGCAGAACGAACTTCTCTCCCTCGATGAGATTCGTCAGCAGCGTGGTATAGCCGGTCTTATTCTGAAGCCATCTTAATACCGGGCTGCAGGCATCGATCAGATCCCGGTGAAAACTGTCGTATCTGGCCAGGGCATAGGAATAGACGCCAAGCACATAGCCGGAAGATCTGGAGACCTTGTTTAAAAAGCCCCGTTCCGTCAGCGTTTCAACGATGTGACAGCAGGTGCTTTGATGAAGTCCGGTCTTTTCGGCGATCTGGGATATCGTTAAAGGCTTGCCGTGATTATCCGACACGCACATCATGATATCCAGAGCGCGGTCAACAGATTGTATCATACTTTCTCCGTTTGGATTTGGAATTGGTTTTGTATTCCTGCGGCGACATGCCGTATTTTTTTTTAAAAAGTTTGCTCAGATAGAATTCATCGTAGAAATCGTAGTTGGCGGCCAGTTCTTTCATTCTAACGTACGGTTCCGAATCGATATGCATTGCTACCATCTCCAGCTTCTTGCCGATCTGGTAGGCATGCAGCGTCTGCCCTGTTTCAGCCTTAAACATCGTCGTCAGTTTCTTGTAGGAAACGCCAGATGCCTCGGTCAGCTCCTCTTTCGAATAGGTCTTGTACAGGTTGTCGTTGATCAGTTTGATGACTTTCCTGACCTCTTCGGACATGTTCTTTTCTTCACCGAGCTTTGCGATCTCGCAGAACAGCAGGGTGATATACGCGTCCGCTCTTGCCTGATTGAACGGTTCATCGGAACAGAAAGAATCACAGGCCGCCTTGAAGTAGGAAATGATCTTCGGATTGCCGAAAGCGGAGAAGAAAGGATCGATCTTCAAATTGGAAGTTTTTTCCAGAAGATCGTTTCCTTCCTTGGTGATATGGACGCAGTAGGTCTTGGTTCCTTTCTTGCACGGCTTCTTGATGAATTCATGCTGTCCGGCCGTCAGGATCAGAATAGAATCGGGTTTCAGAGTATACTCGACATCCTTGTTTCCGATCTTCTCGATAAAAGTCCATTCCCCCTCGATCAGGTAAATGATGTCGTGATAAGCCAGCGTTCTATCGATCAGAAGCTCCTGCGTCGGTTCCAGATAAGTGTGGCTGCTGGCGGCTACTACGTGGTGCGTAGCGTTAAGGTCAATGTTTATCATATGGTTTTATGGAAAAATAATACATCAAAGTTGCTTTCTTTCTACATGTATCATTTTACCCTAAAGGTGTACATTAATAAATGAAGAAAGCGCTTTTAATGTAGAAAAAATCATTTTTCCGGACATAAAAAACATTTTGCAAGAGAAATAAAAATACATGAAAACGATAATAACTTGGCATTTGCTTGAGTTGTTATAGATTATTCAAAACAGGAGGAATTTGAATGAAAAAAATTTTAACTATTCTTCTTGCCATCGCAATGGTATTTGCACTGACAGCCTGCAACAAGCCGGCTGAAGAACCAGTTGATGGCGGCGAAGAAACTGCTGCAACAAAAGTTTGGTTTGTTGCTCCGCTGGCTACAGGTTCCGCTTGGGGTACCTGCGGTACTGCATTCCTGGCTGAATGTGAAAAACTCGGTCTGGAAGGAAAATATGAAGGCCCGATCCAGGCAGCCGACATTCCGGCTATGATCGACCTCTGCGACCAGGCTATCGCTGATGGCGCAGACGTTCTGATCTGCAACTGGAGAGACCTTGATTCCTTCAACGATGTTGCTGACAGAGCTATCGCAGCCGGCATTAAGCTGATCGGCTACAACATGGCTCTTCCTGAGAGATGCCCTAACTACTTAGGTATCGACCCTTCTAAGCTTGGCGAAGTACAGGCTCAGACAATTGTTGACAACTATGGTACAGAAGGCATCAACGTTCTTTATCTGAACGCAAGTGCAACTTCTCAGTCACATGCAATCACTCAGAAAGCATTCGAAGACAAGCTGCTTGAACTGGCTCCTACAGCTGTTATTACTGTAGACTTCACCAGCGGTTCCGCTGATGTCGCTGCTGAAAAGGTAAGCACTTATATGAATGCCAACCCTGATATCAACTGCATCGCCTGCAACTGCAGCTTTGCCGCTGTTGCTGCTGCCGCTTACAGAGAAGAGAACTCTCTGACTAAGGATCAGCTCTATGTTCAGGGTATCGATGGCGGCGCCGACATCCTTCAGTATGTTCTGGACGGATTCGCAGACTGCACGATCATTCAGGACTGGACAGGTGCCGGACAGGCTGCTGCTCAGCTGGCTCAGAAGATGATCAATGGCGAAGAGCTTCCTGAATTCACAGGCTTAGGCGCTTATCCTCTGTATGCCGACGGCGTAAAAGCATACGCTGATTCACAGGGCATTACTCTGAATTAGTTTTATCCTGATTCATTGATTCTGACAGTTCACACAGTTCTTTGACTGTGTGAACTGTTCTTTAAGGAGTATTTTATGAAAAAAGAAAAGAAAAACTCTTTATTAAGGACACTCATCGTCCGTAATGAACTGAGTGCGATCGTTCCTCTGATCATCATCCTGATCATTGTTGCAATCGGTAATCCGAATTTCTATCGTTTAAAAAACATTCTGGATATTATTAGAACCGCATCTTTCTCGTTCTATATTGCCGCTCCTCTGACATTCTTACTGACAGCCAGCGGCATGGACCTTTCAATCGGTTCGATCCTGTCTTTCGGCGGCGTTCTTTACGCCAAACTGATCGTCGGGGGCGTACCTGTTGTACCATCAATTTTGATATGTCTTATCGCGGGTGGAATCATCGGTTTCATGAACGGCCTGGTTATCGTTAAATACAATCAGCCGGCCTTTATCGCTACCCTCGGTACTCAATATATTATTTCCGGAGCAGTGCTGGTGTGGACCGGCGGTATTTCTGTTTCCGGTCTGACTGCCGCTTCTAAAGTGATCGGTCAGTACTACATCGGCGGTGTCGTACCGATCCCTATCGTTTATGCGATCATTATCGGTATCATCTGCTACATCGTTCTGGCAAAGACGAAGTGGGGACGTTCTCTGGCAGCCATCGGCGGCAACCAGGAAACGGCTTATCTGGCCGGTATCCCTGTTGTCAGAAGACGTATTCTGGTCTATACGATCGTCGGAATTGCCGCTTCTTTCACCGGTGTTGTTTGGGCTGCACGTTTCTCCAACGGTCTGCCTGGTGCAGGTGATGCGGTCAACATGAAAAATATGGCTGCCGTCATTATCGGCGGCACTTCTCCTGCCGGCGGTTCCGGCACGGTCATCGGAACAGCATTCGGATGCATCCTACTGGCTGCAATCTCCAACTTCCTGGTCTTCCTGGGAATTCCGGCTACGGCGCAGCAGCTGATCTTCGGTGCGATTCTGATCGCGGCTATCTTTATCGACAGATACCGCAGACAGATCTTAAGTAAAGGATAATAGACGGAAGGAGGAACGCATATGTTACAACACACTCTGGAAATGCGTCATGTCACAAAGCGTTTTCCTGGCGTTCTGGCATTGGATGATGTTTCTTTGGAATTGAAGTCCGGTGAGATCCTTGCGATCTGCGGTGAGAACGGTGCCGGCAAATCGACACTGATGAAGGTGCTTTCCGGAAGCTATACCTCTCATGAATACGAGGGTGAAATCTGGTTCGATGGTGAGAAAATCGAACACATGAATGTTGCCAAGGCCAGAGAAATCGGCATCGAGATGGTTTATCAGGAAACAAACGTTTTCCTGTACGGATCCATCATGGAAAACCTGTTTGTCGGCAATCTGCCGGGTAAAGGTTCTCTGGTCGATTTTAAAGAACTGAAAGAAAGAACGGCTCAGATCCTGGAAGAGATCGGTCTGGGAGATATTTCTCCGACTTCAGTCTGCCGTCCGCTTTCTTCCGGACAGCTACAGCTACTTTCGATCGCCAGATCAAGAGTCAAGGAACCGAACGTCATGGTATTTGATGAACCGACGACGGCTCTTACCGATACAGAAGTTGAACATCTGTTCGCTCTGATCAGAAAGCTTCAGCAGGAAGGTGTTGCGATCATTTATATTTCCCATAAACTGGAAGAGATTTTTGAACTGGCTGACCGGGTCATGGTTATCCGTGACGGAAAGAAGGTTTCCGAGTATAAAGTATCTGAAACAAACCGCAATACTCTGATTGAGGATATGATCGGTCGTTCCATGACGGACATGTATCCGCACGACCCTTCCCCAATGACGGATGAAGTCGTCCTATCGGTAAGACATCTGACCGTTCCAAACCCTACCGCAACGGATTTGAATATCGTGGAAGATATTTCATTCGATCTGCATAAGGGAGAGATCCTCGGGCTGGGCGGACTGATCGGTGCCGGACGCTCCGAATCCTTAGGAGCGATCTATGGACAGTATACGCAGGGCGTCACCAAGGAAGTCTACATCAATGGCGAAAAGGTCGATATCAAAACACCGGATGATGCGATCAAGGCAGGAATCGGTTTTGTTACAGAAGAAAGGAAGAGAAACGGCTTTGTATGGCTGCTTCCGATCTATCAGAACATTTCCCTGATTTCCTTAAGAACGATGCTTCCGGGCAAGTACATGATCGATTTTGATGCGGAAAAGAAACAGGCAAAGACGATGTTCGACCGTCTGAAGATCAAGGCTCCTACGATGAATACATTGGCAGGAACGCTGTCCGGCGGCAACCAACAGAAAGTCGTATTGGGCAAGTGGCTGGTAAACAACCCGAAGATCCTGTTTGTGGATGAACCGACAAAGGGTATCGACGTCGGTACGAAAGCCGAATTCTACAAGATCCTGCGCGAACTAACGCAGCAGGGCATTTCCATTGTCATGGTGTCTTCCGATATGCCGGAACTGGTCAACATGTCAGACCGTATCCTGGTTCTTTCATCCGGAAAGATACAAGGTGAACTCACCGGAGAACATCGTACCCAAAGAGAAGTAATGGAACTGGCTATAAGATGATCTCTTATAGCTTTTTATTATAATAAGATCGAGGTGATACATTATGTTTGATTTTACAGGGAAGAAAGTACTGGTTACCGGATCGTCTTCCGGTATCGGCAAAGCGGTAGCGCTGGAGTTTGCCAGACATCGTGCGAAGACTTTTGTGCACGCCTCCAGAAGCATGGAGAAGGCGCAGGGAGTCTGCGAAGAAATCAGAAAAGAAGTGCCTGACGCCGACATTACGCCGATCGTGGCGGACTTTCTGAAAGACGATGTAGCCGATGTTCTGTATGAACAGACCGGGGATATCGACATCCTGGTACAGAACGTCTCCATCCAGTATAGAGTTGCCTGGGACGAGATAACCGATGAACAGTTTGCCGAACAGATCAACGTCAACCTGCGATCATCACTGAAGCTGACTCAGAAATACGCTCCGTATATGAAGGAACAGAAATGGGGCAGGATCATCTATGTTGGATCTATTCAGCAGCATCAGCCGCATCCAATGATGGCTGTCTATGCTGCATCAAAAGACGGACAGATGTCGCTGGTGAAGAATCTGGGCAAACAGCTGGCGCCTTTCGGCATTACCGTCAATTGTATGTCTCCCGGTACCATACTGACTCCTAGAAACGAGAAAGTCCTTGCGGTCAAGGAATACTATGACGCCTGCCTGGCAGGTATTCCTGCAGGAAGACTGGGAAAGCCGGCTGACTGCGCGGGTGCTGTGCTGCTTCTGGCATCGGAAGAGGGAGGCTTTATCAACGGTGTAGAACTGCTGGTGGACGGCGGAGCGCATCTGTTGTAAGACCGACAGGATACTCCTAAAAGAGAAAGAGAAAGAAGATGAAAAAGATCCTTTGTTACGGCGATTCCAATACCTGGGGCTATATTCCGGGAACAGGCGAGAGATATTCTGAAGATGTCAGATGGCCTTGCATCTGCCGGAAAGAACTGGGTAGTGAATTTATGATCATTGAAGATGGCATCAACGGCCGTACGACCTGTTATGAACCTGGCTGGGGCGATGCGAAGAACGGCAGAGAAGGACTGTCCTATGCGCTTCTGGCAAACTATCCCCTGGATGGTGTCGTCATCATGCTAGGGAGCAACGACCTGACCATCCATGATACCGCATTTGCGAAGAAAGGCAACAGCGAACTTCTCCGTATCATAAAGAATGCCAATCAGTATTTCCGTACGGAAGTTCCGGTTTTTCCTGAAGGTGTGAAGATACTGCTGATTGCTCCTCCGCTGATAGGCGAGAGCGATGATCCGTCTTTCCTTTATTCAAAGGCTTCTGAAGAAAGCAGGAAATTTGCAAAGTATTACCGCGATCTGGCGGATGAATATAAAGTCGATTACCTGAATGCGGCGGAATATGCAAAACCATCAGATATCGACCACATTCATCTGACAGTGGAAAGCCATCTCGCTTTAGGAAAGGCCGTTGCCGAGAAGCTGAAAGAAATGTATCGGTAAAGAGCATATAAAAACAAATGAAAAACATATCCGCCGGATATGTTTTTTCATGATCAGATCTCTTCAAGGATCCTGTGATATTCTTTAGTATCCTACCACTCAATGACCGATACCGGCATCAGAATGCCTTCGATCTTTCCGGTTTCCCTGAAACAGCCGTTTTCAAACTTTACAAACTGCAACTGGTTTGCCGGCTGGTTGCATACCGCCAGATAATTGTCCTCAAGGACCGTAAAATCTCTTGGGAAGTAGGTATCCGTGAATTTGTCGCATAAAACAGGATTTTCCGGATCGCTTAAGTTCCAGGCATCCAGACTATTATATCCTTCACCTCTGTTTGCGGTAAAAAGTGTTTTACCGTCAGAACTGATTTTGATTGCGGAACACTGTCTTCTGTCTTCCGGAGCCTCCGGATACAGATCTATATCGTTGATGAACTCCAGATCGCCTGTTCCTTCATAGGCATAGATCAGCAGATGATAGTTCATCTCACACAGTACGTAGGCGTACTTTCCGTCTTTGGAGAAGACCATATGTCTCGGCCCATAGCCCAGCGAAGTCTTTAAAGAACTGACTTTAATGACGTCGCCGTTCTCTTCGTTCGTATTGAAAACCAGGATCTCATCGGTTCCCAGATCGCAGGTACAGATATAGCCGTTATCCGGAGCCGGAGTCGTAAAGTGCATATGCGGGCTTTCCTGACGGAACTTATTGATGCTGGAACCTTCGTTCTTATAGGCAACTCTGGCATTGGAAAGATATCCGTCTTTATCCACATCGATTACAAACAGGGTTCCCGTTCCATAACCCGAGGCATAAAGGTGTTTCCCGTCTTTTCCGATGTTCAGATGAGTAACGCCGGAATCGAAGTTTTCTGTTCTGTTCAGCAGAACGGTTTTATCGTTTTCTATTTTGTAGGAAGTGACACATCCGCCGTTAGGAACATGCATCTGGGCTTCGGTCAGCACAAACAGATAATCGCCTCTTCTGGCGAAGTAAGAACTTCTCTTCACGCTACCGATCAGTTCCCTGCTGAAAAGAGTATCTGTCTGTTTATCATATTCGATCCGCGTAATGCCTTCGTTTTCTCCCTGCTGCCAGGAGGCAACAAAATATGTTCTTTTCATAAGTTCTCCTAACTGAAGCGTATCTGAACCCGATACTGTTTTCTTTGTTTCGGCTCAAGAATCTTTCTGCTCGGTGCGTCATAGACGTCTTCGATATGTTCAAATCTTCCCGGCAGTCCGTTCCATCCTTCGATACAGATGAAATCCGCGTCGGAATTCAAAGTCTGCCATAAGACAATGTTTTCAAAACCTTCATAAACGATTGTGAACAAATCTTTCTCATCATCCTGCAAAGTGGCAATACTTCCCGTTCCGGAATAGATCTTTGCGCTTTCCGTAAAAAGATCCTTGTTCAAAGGAATACATCTGTCAGGAAGATCACACTTTTTGTTTTTCCCGTTCAACATGCATCTGCTTACGATCCCGATCTCGCATGGATTGACCATTTCCGGAAAGAAGACACGATACTGTTCCAGAGGTTTTTCCAGCCGGAAACCCGGATGGAAACCGAGATTGAAAGGAAGTGGTTCATCATAGTCGTTGATAACTTCAAAAGAGACAGAAAGCCCGTCATCTTTTAGAGCGTACCTGATCCTTAATTCAAAACGGAAAGGGTAGTTCTGCAGCGTTTCCTCGTTTTCTTTCAAACACAGAAGCAGAGAATCTGCTTCCTGTTCCAGAATCGTGAACTCGCTTGCTGAAGCAAAACCGTGTATTCCCATCCGATATCTCTTGCCCTGTATGGTGAAGGTATCGTCATAGTTTCTGCCGATGAAAGGAAAAAGAACCAGAGAAGCGTTCCCCCAGTATTCCGGATCGGCGCACCACATGATCTCGTGATTGTTTTTTTTCAGGGACACAAGCTCAGCTCCGAACGTATCGACCTGTGCTTCATATCCGTTTCTTTTCAGAAAACATCTCATAACATAATTAAAAGATAATACAGAACATATCGCAAGTAATTTCATAATGTGAAATTACTTGCCTTATATATTTTAATGATAAATAATGAAATCAAGAGGAGTAATTAATCATTTATAAAAGGAGAAAAAGATGGCTGCAGAAAAGATTGTTGACGTTTATGAAAGGCGGTATCTGAAGGTCGATTATGATATCGATGATATTGCCGCGAGATACAAAAGACTGTATACAGCACTGATTTACGACACGATGGAAATCGAATTCGGACTGACGGGCAGATCGATGGAACCGGGCATCTATCCTTTGAAAGACGAGATGCAGGTAGCGGGACCGGCGTTTACCGTGATCAGAAGAACGACCCCGAACAGAGATGACTATACGCACAACATCCGTCTGGGTCTGGTCAACTCCATGACACATGGCTGTATCCTAGTGTCTGATGTTCAGGGAAACAAGAACTGCGGACAGTTTGGCGAGATTACGGCTACCACGATGCGTGCGCACGGCTGTGCCGGAGCGGTTATCGACGGTTCTACAAGAGATTCGAACTATCTGGTAAACATGGGTTTCCCGACATTTGTCAGATTCCGTTCTCCTGTCGAGGGTCTGGGAAGATCTATAATCGTCGATTATCAG
>JAFZQL010000087.1 GCA_017620435.1 Erysipelotrichaceae bacterium | reverse complement strand
TGCTTCTGACTGGTAATAAACTGTTTCTTGCTGCGGGCATTCGATCCCCAGAGAATAAACACGACCGGTTCCTCTTTTTCATTCACTTTTCGGATGATGGTATCAGTCAGCTGCTCCCATCCTCTTCCTCTATGGGAATTGGCTCTGTGTGCCTGCACTGTCAGTACGGCATTCAGCAGCAGTACACCCTGTTTTGCCCAGGATGTCAGACAGCCGTGGTTCGGGATAGCACAGCCCAGATCGTCATGCAGTTCCTTGTAGATGTTTACCAGGGAAGGAGGGATCTCTATTCCTTTGTTGACGGAAAAAGCCAGACCGTGGGCCTGACCCGGTTCATGATAGGGATCCTGACCAAGAATGACGACTTTGACATCCTTGTACGGCGTCAGTCTTAAGGCAGTATAAATGTATTGCGGAAGGGGATAGACCGTTCTGTTTTTATACTCGGAATCAAGAAAACTTCTCAGTTCCTGATAATAAGGCTTATCGAATTCTTCTCCCAGCACTTCATCCCAGTCGTTTCCGATAATTCTCATGAATTCATTATATAATATTTATGATGTTCACCGATATTGATGAAGCGATCAGCTGGATCACTTCCATTCGAAATAAAGATTATTCTTTCGAAAGTTTTAATAGTCTCTGCGAGGATCTTGGAAATCCGCAGGACGGTTTTTATACGGTCCATATTGCCGGAACCGATGGCAAGGGCTCAACGGTCAATTATCTGCGCGCTCTTTTGATGTCACAGGGATACAGGGTAGGAACTTTTACCTCTCCGCACTATGTGACCCATCTTGACCGTATCCGCATCGATGATGTCAATATTCCGGAAGAAGCCTTCCTGAGGATCCTGAATCAGAATCTGGATCTGTTCCGTCAGCACTCTTTGTCCATGTTTGAAATGGACTATCTGATCATGTGTCAGTATTTCAGGGAAGAGAAGGTCGATTATGCTCTGATTGAGGTCGGTCTGGGAGGAAGACTGGACTGTACGAATGCCGTAAACGATACGAAACTATCCATCATAACAACCATCGGCTATGATCACATGGAAAGGCTGGGGAATACCCTGGAAGCGATCTGCAGAGAGAAATGCGGGATCATAAAGGATCATTCCCGGGTCCTGATCGGCGATCTGAATGAAAGCTGTACGGAGATCGTCAGACAGACAGCCGATCTGCATCACTCCCGTTTCTATGAAAAAGAAGCGTATACCGATCTGGGTGAAAGAAGATTCCTTTTTAGGGGAAAAGAATATGAACTGGCATCCTATGCAGATTATCAGAAACACAATGCCTCTCTGGCTCTGCAGGCTCTCGATATCATAGCACAGGACTGCGGTTTTACCGTTGATGATCATAAAGCAAGCGATGCCTTAAGAACAAGCATCTGGCGCTGCCGTTTTGAGATCGTCAAAGAGAAACCAAGAGTCATCCTGGATGGCGGACACAACATCCACGGCATTGATGCCCTTGCCAAGTCGTATGATCAGTTTTCCGGTAGCAAGTGCATCATCTTTTCCGCCCTGAAGAGAAAAGAATACCGCAGAATGGCGGATCTTCTGAAGGAACACACGGACTGTCTGATCATCACTACCTTCCCGAACAGCGAAGTGATCGACCTGAAAGAATTCTCCGATTATGAAACTGAACCGGACTACCAAAAGGCGATCACTGAAGCGATGGAAACGTACGACAATATTCTGATCTGCGGTTCATTGTACTTTATGAGTGAAGTTGTACTTCATTGCAAATTCTAATAGAATATTGTTGTAGGAATCAGGAGGAAATCATCTAATGATCAATTATTCGCAGAATGAAAAACAGTACCATATCGGTGTCAGTAGAGAAGACATCGGCGATTATGTCATTCTTCCGGGTGATCCGGGAAGATGCGAGAAGATCGCCAAGTATTTCGATAATCCGGAGAAAGTCGGACAGAACAGAGAGTTTACGACTTATACGGGATATCTCAACGGTACAAAGGTATCGGTGTGTTCGACCGGTATCGGCGGACCTAGTGCTTCTATCGCTTTAGAGGAACTGGTAGCCTGCGGTGCTCATACCTTCATAAGAATCGGAACATGCGGCGGCATGCAGCTGGATGTCAAGTCCGGAGATGTCTGTGTATCGACTGCCTCAATCCGTATGGAAGGAACGACGAAAGAATATGCTCCGATCGAATTCCCGGCTGTTGCCAACCTGGATGTTACCAATGCTCTGGTAGATGCCTGCAAAAAGCTGAATCAGCCTTATCATGTCGGCGTTACGCAGTCAAAGGATGCCTTCTATGGACAGCACAGACCGGAAACACTGCCAAACGGCGACGATCTGTTAAGAAAATGGAAAGCCTGGCTGGCACTGGACTGCAAGGTTTCGGAAATGGAATCCGCAGCGCTGTTTATTGTCGGTCAGTATCTGCGTGTCAGAGTCGGTTCCTGCTTCCTGGTCGTAGCGAATCAGGAAAGAGCGAAGGCCGGTCTGGATAATCCGCAGGTACATGATACGGACTGCGCGATCAAGGTTGCCGTTGAAGCATTAAAGACGCTGATCGATGAGGACAAGAAATAGACTGATCTATATCCTGAATCTCATTGATGCTGTATTGCTTCTGTTTCCTTTAGGCAGACTGCAGCTGTTCAATGAAAACTATTCTACCCTTAGTTTAAATACTAGGGGTTATTTATATCTGCTTGTTACAGGCGTTTTATGCGGTATTGTGCTTGCTTTTGAGACTTTTATGATCAGCAGTAGGAAACGGGGTATTCTGATTTTTCTGAGCCTGTTTCTGGCGTCTGCTGTACCGCATCATTATCCCTACGATACGCAAGGCAATATTCATCTGTTTCTTGCTTATGCGGGTTTCTGCATGATGATTTCCATTACTTTTCTGAACCTGTTTCAATACTTAAGAAAAAGACTGATCAATGTCTATGTTCTGTCTTTGACGGCTTCCTTGGCGCTGTACCTGCAGGCGGGCATGGTAAATACCATGAGCGAGCTCATTATTATGTTCGCAACATTAGGCGTTAATCTTATCCTTTATATTAAAAAACAGGATCACTCCTGTTTCTGACTTCTGATACAAGCTTCGATCACATGCTGACAAAGGACGGATACGGTAACAGAACCGACACCTCCCGGAACCGGTGTGATCTTTTTTACGATCGGCTCCACCTTGCCAAACAGCACATCTCCGCATAGCTTCTGTTTTTCTTCATTCCAGCCGATCCCGACATCGATGACAGTCTGATCTTCATTGACATATTCTTCTGTGATGGATTCCATCTGACCGGTTGCGCATATCAGCATATCGGCTTTTGAAGCGATCTGAGCGGTGTTTCTGGTCCGGGTATGACAGATCGTAACGGTGGCATTCCGTTTCATTAGAAGCATGGAAACGGGTCTGCCGATGACCAGCGATCTGCCCAGGACCGCGACATTGCTTCCTTCAGTCGGGATATTGTAATAAGTCAGGATTTCCATGACGGCCTGCGCCGTACATGGAGCAAAACCGAGATCCTTGCCGGTGAATACACCTGCAAGGGATAGATCGCTGCATCCGTCGATGTCTTTTGCCGGATTGATGCTGTTCCTGAGAATGTCATCGTTGAATCTTCTTGGAAGAGGACGGAAGACCAGGATGCCGTGGATCAAAGGATCTTCGTTTGCTTCCTGCAGTTTCTGATAGAATTCTTCTTCCGATACATCTTCAGAAAAGACATAGGATACCATTCTGATCCCGGTCTTTTCGCATTTCTTCTGAATGCCTCTTTCATAGGAAAGATCATCATCTCTTTCTCCGACACGGAATACGGCCAGAGCAGGGGTGATGCCTTTTTCTTTTAAAGATGCTGCTTCTTCGCAGATCTTCAGATCGATCGCATCAGCGACCGGTTTTCCTTTTAACAGTTCAGCCATTGGTCAGCCTCTTGCAGATATCATCGTAAATATTCAAAGCAAGGACGGAATACTCGTCTACCAGCGCTATCGCTTCCTGTTCCATCTTCTGGGCATATTCCCGATCTTTCATCAGACTGGTATTGACCAGGATATTGACATAGGCGGTATAAAGAGTTCCCTGGGCTAGCATCACGCTGCTTGCAGCATCCGATACGGAGATCCTGGAACCGATCACTGCCAGACGCTCATCCAGATCAATGATCCTGGTGCAGTATTTCAGGATCAGTAAAGGAGGATTTGCGGCATCTTTTAGACACTGCTCCAGTTTTTCTTCATAGCCATCGCTGTCTTTCGGCAGAGCATAGGCTTCCGCCAGCGGGATGAAGGCTTCCTGATCCTTTCTGATGCAATCCAGAAGATTTATCCTGAGGATATCCAGTTCTTTACGGATGTCCGTCAGTTCAAAAGTGTATTCCAGATATTTTTTCTTTCCGATGGTCAGATTTGTAACCATTTCCGCCAGAGCGGCAGCCAGAGATCCGCACAGTGCTGAGACGGAACCTCCTCCCGGAACAGGATCTTTACCGGCGGTCAGTTCCGTGAATTCTTTTAATGTCTTGTTTTCCATATTAGAACAGTCCTGTAATCACTCCGTTTTCATCGACATCGATCTTTTCGGCAGCCGGAACTTTAGGAAGACCCGGCATGGTCATGATTTCACCGGTCAAAGCGACGATAAATCCTGCGCCTGCAGATACTTTGATATTTCTGATTACGATATTGAAATCTCTTGGTGCTCCCAGTTTTGTCTGATCGTCCGAGAAAGAGTACTGAGTCTTGGCCATACAGATCGGCAGATTGCCGAAACCGAGATCTTCCAGCTGCTTGATCTGTTTCGGAACGTTTCCCGGCAGATGGATGCCGTCCGCATGATAGATCCTTTTCGCTATTGTTTCCAGTTTTTCTTGAATGGAGAGATTCAGATCATAGGCATAGGTGAAATCATTCGGCTGATCACACAGTCTGACGACTTCTTCGGCCAATGCCTTGCCGCCCTCTCCGCCTTTCGCCCAAACTTCGCTTAAAGCGACATTGACGCCAAGCTCCTTACATTTATCTTCAATCAGTTTCAGTTCTGTTTCAGAATCGTTCGGGAAACGGTTGATCGCGACGACGCATGGAAGTCTGAATACCTTGGTGATGTTTTCAACATGTTGAAGCAGGTTCGGAAGACCTTTTTCCAGCGCAGCGAGATTTTCTTCATTCAGCTGATCCTTTGCCACGCCTCCGTGGTGTTTCAGAGCCCTTACAGTAGCGACGATGACCACGGCATCCGGTTTCAAACCTGCTATCCTGCACTTGATGTCCAGGAATTTCTCGGCACCCAGATCGGCACCGAATCCCGCTTCAGTAACGGCATAGTCCCCAAGCTTTAACGCAAGTCTGGTTGCGGTAACGGAGTTGCATCCGTGGGCGATATTGGCGAACGGTCCGCCATGAATAAAGGCAGGCGTTCCTTCCAGCGTCTGAACGAGATTTGGTTTCAGGGCGTCTTTTAACAAAGCTGCCATGGCACCCTGGGCTTTCAGCTGACCGGCCGTGACCGGTTCATTGTCATATGTATATCCAACGACGATCTTGGACAGTCTTTCCTTCAGATCGACAATATCTGAAGCAAGACACAGAACAGCCATGACTTCCGAAGCGACGGTGATATCAAAACCGTCCTGACGAGGCGTTCCGTCCGTTCTGGCGCCAAGACCATCTACGATATTTCTAAGCTGCCTGTCGTTCATATCGACAGCTCTTCTCCAGGTAATGCGTCTTGGATCGATATTCAGGGCATTTCCCTGTTGGATGTGGTTGTCCAGCATCGCCGCCAGCAGGTTATTTGCAGCGCCGATCGCATGGAAGTCTCCTGTAAAATGCAGGTTGATGTCTTCCATCGGTACGACCTGCGCATATCCGCCTCCTGCTGCACCTCCCTTGATGCCGAAAACCGGACCGAGAGACGGTTCTCTTAAGGCAACCACCGATTTCTTGCCGATCTTCCTTAAGCCGTCCGCCAGACCTACGGTAGTCGTAGTCTTGCCTTCTCCGGCAGGAGTAGGGGTGATGGCTGTCACCAGGACCAGTTTACCATCCGGTCTGTCCTTAAGGTCTTTCAAAAGCCTGTAATCGACCTTGGCTTTGTAGTTTCCATAGAGTTCCAGATATTCTTCCGGAATACCCAGTTTTTCGCCGATCGCAGTAATCTTTTCTTTTCTGCAGGACTGAGCGATCTGAATATCAGTTAACACAGCGGTTTCCTCTCTTTCTTATAAGATGTATGATGACCGGTCTAATTCCGGTTGAACTTTTTCTTCAGGAATGTCAGCAGTTTAGGCAGAGCCATGCTGTAGATGATCGCCAGAATGATTCCGACAGCGATCTTGAAGATCAGATTGCCAAATACCAAGGCATACGAATAATACCCGTAGAGCTTCGAATCGACGTAAAGCGCCAGCAGGTTCAGCGAAGTGACCAGCAGAGCACTGAGACAGGCGATCAGGGCCGTTTCGATAAAGCTTAATGAAAAACCTTTCCGTTTCGCATAGAATCCGACCAGCAGTCCGCTTAAGGCATGAGGCAGTATCCATAACGGAGTCGTAGCCGTGATCCCATATCCGGAGAATAAAAACTGGTAGATGAATGAACCAATGCCTCCGACATAAAGACCGTCCAGAGGACCAAAAAGAAGTCCTGCTACCAGGATCGGAAAAGCTTCAAAAGTAAACTTGAAGTTGGCTACTTTGACCGGTGTCAGAATGCTTAAGACGACATAGAGTGCCGTCAGCATGGAAATGGTGGTCAATCTCCTTGTATTCATATTATCAATTATAATATAAAAACCTCTTTCGCAGAGGTTTAGTGGTCAAGTTTAGGACCTTTGATACAGTATTTATAGACCCAGTCTTTAATATCGTAGTCCTTGTTGTTTTTGTATTCTTTCAGTTTCTCTCTGAATACATCCTTGTTGTTTTCCGTAACGGTGATGATCCCGCAGCCGTTATCGATCATGATCTTGTTGGCAAACATGAGGGCAGCCCTGACATCGCCATCGGAAAAGAGCCTCTTATCCAGGATATAAAGCATCACATCGATCGCAATCTCGGTATTGGCCTTGGCCGGCTGGTTGATCATTTCACTCAGTTCGCTGATCTGTTGCTCGGTGAGCTCTGTCTTGATGCCGCTGTCCAGATCCTTCATCAGCATTTCATGCAGGGCAAGAAGACATCTGTAGTCGTTTTCGACATCCTGATGTTCCATGATATACGCGTAAGCTTCTTCAAAATTCTTTTTTGCTCTCTCTCTGAAAGGGTCATCATCGGCATATCTTGACAGCGCAAGACTGTTTCTGATGAAAACATCCAGATGATCTGCGACATAACGGATATTCTGTGTTCTGCTTAAGGTATATTTGTTGATCATGGCTTTTCCTCTCTTAGCTATATTATAAACTATGAGAAGCAATAACAGGCGCTTTTTTGTATAATATGAGTATGGCCTCCATATTTGAACGATTTGAATTCTCCAGCATCGAAAGAATGCTCAACAACGCGAAAGAAGTACACCGATATTCAGGAAAACCGGTTCTGCTGATCCTGTTTGACATGGCAAAATGCATCCTGAAGGATCATGTCGGCTACATGGAATACAATCTGTTCCATTTTGTCGGGAAACCGCAGAAAGACCGTGATACCTATGTAAACTTCGATTATTCCCAGTCTTTGTTCAAGACACTGAACGATCCGGAATACAGGGAACTGTTTAACGATAAACTGAAGTTCAATCAGATCTTTGCAGACCTGCTGGGAAGGGAATTCCTGGATGTCGTAAACTCATCTTATGAGGATTTTGAGAAATTCTGCAACGGCAAGGACCGTTTCTTTACCAAGCCTGCGGATTCCTGCTCCGGAAAGGGTATCTACAGGCACATCGAAATTAACAAGGATTCAAATCTGAAAGAGATCTACGATTATCTGAAAGAAAACAGACTGTTTGTGGAGGATTCCATCATTCAGCACGAACAGATGAATCTTCTGAATCCTTATTCGATCAATACCGTCAGAGTAACTACCGTTCTGGATAAGAACGATATCCCGCATGTCATGTATGCGATACAGCGCATCGGAACCAGCGAAGCTCCGGTGGACAATGTCGGTGCAGGCGGGATCTATACCGTGCTGTCCGATGACGGCAGTATCATCTATCCGTGCTGGTCGGACAAGACGATTTCAACTTATACAAAACATCCTCTGAGTGGGATGGAACTGATCGGTTTCCAGGCCCCTTACTTCAAGGAAGCGCTGGAACTGTGCAAGAAAGCCGCTCTGGTAGAGAAACACATCCGTTATGTCGGATGGGATATCGCGATTACCGAAAAAGGACCAGTCATCGTCGAAGGCAATCCGCTGTCGGGCTACGACATGCCGCAGAACTACTTCGTAACAGGAAAGGATACGGGACTGAAACCGGAATTTGAAAGGATACTGAAATAATGGCTTTTGATTTTAAGAAAGAATACAAGGAATTCTATCTGCCGAAAGATCAGCCCGGTATCGTCGATGTACCGAAAACGAACTATCTGGCAGTCAGGGGACAGGGTGATCCCAACGATGAGAATGGGGAATACAAGCAGACCATCGGACTGCTCTACGGAATTGCCTTTACTATCAAGATGAGCAAGAAGACCGACCATCGGATCGAGGGCTATTTCGACTATGTCGTTCCGCCTCTGGAAGGCTTCTGGTGGCAGGAAGGGATAGAAGGGATCGACTACGGGCACAAGGAAAACTTCAGATTCATCTCTATACTCCGTCTTCCTGATTTTGTTACAAAGGAAGACTTTGACTGGGCAGTAGAAGCAGCGACCAGGAAAAAGAAAATAGATTTCTCAAAAGTCGAGTTCTTCACCTATGACGAAGGTTTATGTGTACAATGCATGCATATCGGACCTTACGACGATGAACCGGCAACCGTAGAGAAGATGCACGCCTACATGGAAGAGCAGGGATATGTCCTGGATATTACCGATCAGCGCATGCATCACGAGATCTATCTGTCTGACGCCAGAAAGACCGATCCGCAGAAACTGAAGACGGTCATCAGACATCCAATCAAAAGAATATAACAGAATGCCGAAAGGCATTTTTGTTTTCTTTACTTAACATATATGTTAAAATATTCACAATATAAGGAGTTTTACAATGGGTAAAATGAAAGAAGTCTATGAACCTCTGTTTACGCCGTGGAAGATCGGCAACGTCGAGATCAAGAACCGTTTTGTTCTGACTTCAATGGGCGGAACGAATCTTCTGGGCTGGATGGAAAACAATCATTTCGACAAGGCGGGCGCAGAATTCATTCTGCAGGTAGCCAAGAACAACTGCGGTCTGGTGCTTCCGGGATGTCAGCCGGTCTATAATCCGATGTTCGGACAGTGGCTATACAAGAACGACAGGATGTATGAAGATCTAAAGAAGTGGATGCCGGAATTCCATAAGACCGGAGCGAAGCTTTTTGTTCAGCTGACGGCGGGATTCGGCAGATCTTTTACCATCTCTAAGATGATGGAGATGCTGTATACAAATAAGCTGTTAAGAGCGGTTTCCAAACCGTTCATGGATCTGGACAAGATCACGGCCAGCGCTTCCGCAAGTCCGAACAGATGGTCCGACAAGGTCCCTTCAAGGGAAATGACCAAAGCGGAAATACAGGAATTCATCGATGCTTTCGCAAAAACGGCGAAAAAACTGCAGTATGCGGGTGTTGACGGAGTAGAGATCCATGCCGTGCATGAAGGATATCTGCTGGATCAGTTCACTCTGAAATATGTGAACAAACGACAGGACGAATACGGCGGATCGCTGGAAAACCGTTACCGTTTTGCCGCTGAGATCGTAAAAGCGATCAAGAAGGAATGCGGGAAAGACTTCCCGGTATCCCTGAGGTATTCCGTCGTATCCAAGACGAAAGATTTCCGTAAAGGCGCTCTGCCTGGCGAGGAATACGTCGAAGTCGGCAGAGACATGAAGGAATCGGAAGAAGCGGTGAAATTCCTGGAAGAAGCGGGATACGACATGCTCAACTGCGACAACGGCACCTATGATGCCTGGTACTGGGCACATCCGCCGATCTACATGCCGGAGAACTGCAACCTGGAATACGTGGAACACATCAAAAAATACTGCAGCATCCCTGTGGTAGCAGCAGGCAGGATGGATCCTGAAACGGCAGCAAAGTCGATCAAGGAAGGAAAGATCGACGGCGCGGGTTTTGCCAGACAGTTCCTGGCTGACAATGAATGGATCACCAAGCTGATGAACGATGATCTGGATGATATCAGACCGTGCATCCTCTGCCACAACGGCTGCTTCAACATGTGTCACTACAAAGGCGTTCCAAACGATCAGGAACTCTATGACTCCCTGCATCTTGCCAGATGTGCGGTCAACGCGGAAACGATGCAGACAAATAAGCACTACATCAGAAAGACAAATACACCAAAAGATATCATTATCATCGGCGGCGGTATCGGCGGCATGGAGACGGCCAGAGTACTGAAACTCAGAGGACACAATCCTATCATCTATGAAGCATCCGATAAACTTGGAGGAACATTTATTCCTGCCAGCAGTGAATCCTACAAGGGCAAACTCAGAGACCTGCTGGAATGGTATCGGAAGAAGATGAAAGACCTGGAGATCGAGATCCATCTGAACGAGAAGATCACGGATCTGGAACACTTTGCCGGGAAAGACATCGTGATCGCAACGGGTGCAAGCCCAAGGAAACTGAACATCCCGGGTTTCGAGAAAACGATCGAAGCCTGCGAATATCTGAACAACAAGAAGACAGGGAAGAAGGTTGCCGTGATCGGCGGAGGTCTGACCGGATGCGAGATCGCCTATGAACTGGCGCTGGAAGGAAAAGATGTTTCCATCGTGGAGATGAAGGACGATCTCATCGCGCAGACCGGTGTCTGTCTGGCCAATTCTTCCTATCTGAGAGAGTGGTTCGAACTGCATCAGGTTCCGGTCTATCTGGAAACTTCGCTGAAGGAAGTCAAAGACAAAGAGATCATCTGTACAAGAAACGGCGAAGAGATCACGATACCTTGTGATACGGTCATCTCATCAGTCGGCTATGTACCTGCACCGCTGGCGGAAGAATCCGGGAAGCTTAAACTTGTCGGCGACTGCAAGACGGTAGGAAATCTTAGAACCGTCATCTGGCGCGCATATGAAGTAGCAATGAAAATATAGGAGCAATCTATGAAACTAACAAAGAAACAGCAGGATATTCTTGATGGACAACAGGGAGAAACGCTGGCGAAGGTCATGAAGACCCTGGTGATGTACGGAGAAGCCTTCGATGCCAAAGAGATGGCGGAAGTGACTTCCGACTACAATCACCTGGTTACATCTTTCGGTCTTGGCGTCATGGATCCTGTCTACAAGTTGATGGATACGTTATTGCAGGAAGGAGTCGTATCCGGACAGAAATTTACCGTTGACCCTAGACCGCTGGACCCGAATGTTCCAACCACATTCCTGCAGAATCTGGTCTTTAAACGTTTTATGTACAACAAGCAGGCATTCTACGAGGAGCAGCTGAAGAAACTGGGTCTTCTGGAAAAAGATGCCTTTACCTGTACCT
>JAFZQL010000086.1 GCA_017620435.1 Erysipelotrichaceae bacterium | reverse complement strand
TAATCAGTGTCAGAAGTCTGTCGTTTTCCTGTATCTGTTTTCCGGTATCATAAACGGACTGCCGGCCGATAAGATCGAGATAGTTCTGAAAGAAACCGGGATCATACTCGACTGTAAGATCAAAATCCAGATCTGTTCTGGCGATCTGCAGCTGTTCATCATCCTTTACATCAATCATTGTTACCGCGCAGATTTCATAGGTTCGGATCTCATTATTCAGGATCAGTTTCAGAGAACTGTTGCCTGTATAGTTTTCTTCTTTCAGAAGCAGATCCAGAGGAGTAAACTGTTTCACACCTGAAGGATCGAAGTCTCTGGCAAAATGGTGTCCGTATATGATCAGGTTCTGATCGTCAAGACTGTTACGGTAGTCCATGAAGACCGAACCTCCTTCCTCATAACGGTCATATTCACCCGTCTTCCAGTTTTTCCAGATATAGACATCATTTCCGGTATACTCATCCACATCGGTTACGGTGTTTCCTTCCGGCGTATAGAATACGTAGGCGTTCCCGTCATGATCGTAGACGTCTTCAGCCTGGACGAAGGGTAGATCGATCAGACCGGAGTCAAAGATGATCTGACCGATGTAATCGAGATTGATTGTCTTGTTTTCCAGCCAAATATTCCGATATTCCGCAGGCATAGGATCCGGACTTTCTTCGGCTTCTGGATGATAGGTCTCCAATGTTCCTTTGTTACTAAAAGAAAGTATGGCAAATGCAGACAGAACGATCAGCGGAATGCATAGTAGTTTCCTGACTTTGATCCGTCTGTTATGCTTTTTTGTTTCTTCTACATTGATCGTTTCTTTTTTTAAATGTCTTGGTATGTATGTTTCCTGTTTCCTTTTTTCATTCATCATGTTTCTTTCTTCCTAAACATAATTACCGAAAAAAAGGAAGATTCCTAAATAAACGTTAAAAAACTCCCTTTCAGGAGCTTTTTTGTTCTGTTAAGCAGTAATGCTACATTTCTACGTTATGGTAGACTTCCTGAACGTCATCGACTTCATCGAGAAGGTTCAGCAGTCTCTGCCACATTTCCTTGTCATGCTCATCCGTCAGAGTGACATATTCCTGCGGAAGCATCTTGATCGCACAGACCGAATATTCACAATCCGGAATCAAAGCATCGATGGCTTCCTGTGCCTTGTGCAGATCTGCAGGAGCGGTATAGACCGTCATTTCTCCGTCTTCCACTTCGATATCGTTGACATCGACATCGGCTTCGATCAGCGTATCCAGCATCGTATCTTCATCTTCATATTTGAAGGAAAGGACGCCGAGATGATCGTAGTTGAAGGACACGGAACCCTTGACACCCAGCTTGCAATGTGCCTTGTTGAAGCACTGGTTCATGGCTGCAACCGTTCTGTTGGAGTTGTCGGTCAGACAGTCGATGATGACAGTTGCCCCGGCAGGACCAATCCCTTCGTATCTCAGGGAATCGTAGGATTCTCCCGATCCGCCTTTGGCTTTCTCGATCGCTCTTTTAATGACATCGGCAGGAACCTGATTGGCTTTTGCCTCTTTGATCTTGGAACGTAAAGTGAGGTTCATATCCGGGTCCGGCACGCCAGATTTTGCGGCAATATAGATTTCCTTGCCGTATCTAGAATATACTTTTGATTTCATTGCGGCAGTTTTGGCCATTGCCGCAGCTCTAACTTCATGCGCTCTACCCATAATGAATACCTCTTTTCTGTTATTATTTTAATACGACTTTTTTCATTTTTCTACTAAAAAAACAGGGATGCTTCTGCATCCCTGTCGCTTATGCTTTTAATGCCTCGTTGACCAGTCTGGTCACTTCTTCTTCCGTGTGGCACTTCAGAGCTTTTCCGGCCAGCTCTTCCATTTCCTTCTTGTTTAGTGAAGTAATGATTCTTCTGGTCGGAAGTATTCTTGAAGAAGACATGGAGAATTCATCCAGTCCCAGTCCCAGCAGCACCGGAGCAGCCATCGGATCTCCGCCCATTTCACCGCACATGCCGCACCACCTGCCCTGCGAATGCGCGCCGTCAATGGTCATCTTGATCAGTCTCAGGATCGAAGGGTTCAGCGGCTGATACAGATAGGCAACCTTTTCCGACATTCTGTCGGCTGCCATGGAATACTGGATCAGGTCGTTGGTTCCGATGGAGAAGAAATCGGCGTATTTTGCGAATTCATCTGCCAGTACAGCGGAAGCCGGTATCTCTACCATCATGCCGATCTCGATTTCATCGGATACGGCAATGCCTTCATTCTTCAGTTCTTCCTTGGTATCAAGGACAAACTGTTTTGCTTCTGTGAATTCATTGACTGTAGCGATCATCGGGAACATGATGGCAAGTTTACCGAAGACGGAAGCGCGCAGCAGCGCTCTGACCTGTGTCTTGAAGATTTCTTTCCGGTCAAGACAGAGTCTGATTGCGCGATATCCCAGGAACGGGTTCATTTCCGGATCGAATTCGAAATACGGGAGTTTTTTGTCTCCGCCGATATCCAGCGTTCTGACGACAACACGGTGGCCCTGCGCTCTTTCCAGAACGACTTTGTAGGCTTCAAACTGCGCGTCCTCGCTTGGGAAATCATCTGTCGATTCCATGTACAGGAACTCGGTACGGTAAAGGCCTACGCCCTCGGCACCGTTCTCCAGAACACCGTCCATATCTTTCGGCGAACCGATATTGGATACCAGTTCGACCTGATGGCCATCTAAAGTGATAGATGGTTTATCCTTCAGTACCCGCAATGCTTCCTTTTCTTTCAGGAAAGCATCTCTTCTTTCCGTGTATTCCTTCAGTTCCGCTTCGTTTGGGTTGACGATGACGGTTCCTTCCTTGGCATCAAGTATGATCGTATCGCCATGTTTGCAGTTAGCCATGATGCCGGTACATCCGACGACTGCCGGAATACCCAGAGAAACAGCCATGATCGCGGCATGTGAAGTCTTTCCGCCGATCTCGGTAACAAATCCTAAAGCATATTTCTTGTTCAGCTGAGCCGTATCAGACGGGGTCATTTCTTCGGCTACGATAACGACTTCTTCATCGATAGCTGTAAGATCAGGAATAGTCTGACCCAGAATATTGCACAACAGTCTGAATGAAACATCCTTGATATCGGCAGCTCTTTCCTTGAAATAAGCGTCATCCATCGATTCAAACATGCCTACCATCATATCGGAGACCTGTTTTGTCGCATGGTCTGCCGTAGCTCCGCCTTTAATCATCTCCGTGATCTGACCCGAATACTCCGGATCCTGTACCATCATCAGATGGGCATCGAAGATTGCCAGCTCTGCTTCGGCGAGTGTAGCACTGGCTCTTTCCTTGATCGCTTCAATGTCGCTGACTGTCTTGTTCAGCGCATCCTCGAATACTTTCAGTTCTTTTTCCGGATCGCCTGCAGCTTCATTGACTACGATCTTCGGCTGTTCAAGTTTATAGACTTTACCGATCGCTATACCACTTGAAGTCGCTATTCCTTTTAACATAGATTAAACCCCCATTTTCTAATTTCATTATACTTTTTTTGAAACTTACAGACAACGCAGAAACTCGGAATAGGCTTTTCTGCGGTGACGGTAGTAGGATGGAGCGGAGAAATACTCCAGATACCATTTTCCGCTTTTCCCTTCTATCACCTCTTTCTGAATGATCAGCCTTTCTTTTTCGCCTAAACATTCCGCCACATTCTCGATATGGGAGACGATCCGCCGATAGGCTTTCAGTCTCTCATAACTGCAGTGGATGATGTCTTCCTCTGTTTCTTTGATGATGCGCTTGCTGTTGATATAGTTTCTTGAAAGTAATTCTATTTCAAATTTGTCTTTGTTTTTTGACATTTTTCGTCCTTTTCTTAAAAAAGGATCACAGGCATATATCCGATAAATATTCTATTCAGAGACTTCTAATAAACCGTACCCTCCGTCATTTCTCTTGTAGACGACAGCCAGTCTTTCGCTGTCCGTATCCTTGTATACAAAGAAGGAATGAGACAGCATCTCCATATGCATAATGGCCTCATCCAGCACCATTTCTTCCGCATAGACCGTCTTTGTCCTGACCGGTGTATCTTCATCGGTATCGGTATTTTCGACAAAGTTTTCCGCTAATGAATCCTTATGTCTCCTGGAGAGACGTCCTTTCTGTCTTCTGATCTGATCTTCCAGCTTGTCGATCGCCAGATCGACTGCTGTCGAGAAGTCTTCATGAACGACTTCCGATCTCATTAATCCTACTTTCGTAGGAACATTCACTTCTACTTTGAGGCCTCCGGCGCTGTGTACCTTTACCGTTACTCTTGCGCTCTGACTTTCATCGATGACAACATACTTGTTCAGGGCAGAGAGACGATCTTCGATCTTTTCTCTCATCTTGTCATTGACAGTCACATTTTCACCATAAATCGCGAATTTCATAAGTCTACCTCCTCTTTTTATTCAGACTCTACGACGAGTTTAATCAGCCATTTATATACCAGAAACAGTCCATAGGCATCCAGAGAACAGTATTCCTTCAGATTCTCTATGATCTCATCACCGTTTTCTGCCGTGTTTTTATCGATATTCCGCCAGTTGTATACCGCTTCCATGCCGTCATAAATATCCAATGCATCATAGGAATAGCTGGAACAGATATCAACCAGTTTCTTTAATGTATAGTTGCCCTGCATCCGGACATCATATACGTAGCCTTCCACAAACGGAACAGCCATGTCCGTAAAACGGGCTATGATCCGACTGAGTCTGTCTCTGTACATCGGAAAGGTATCCGCAAGTTCCTGCAGCCTCAGACACTCCGCTCCTGTCGCGTTGTAGGCCAGGATCGGTCCTTTTTCAGGCAGATATTCCAGCAGTGCTTCAATGAATTCCCTACGGCAGTCTCCGGTCGATACGAAGGTACGATGTTCCATATGGCCGTTTTCATCGATGTAATACAAGGCAAATTCGAAACACAGAACATCCAGCGGTTTCATCTCCCGATAGGCCGGGATCAGATATCTGTCCCATTCAAAGTCTATGAACGAGATCGGACGGTCGTTCAGTTTTTTCAGCCACTGTCTTAATGCCAGACGGTCACAGAATAATCCTCCGTCCCGGGAAGCCATGATCTGGGCATACTGCACTTTATTTCCTTCGATCTGTGCCGGATCGGCATCTTTCAGCAGTCTGATCCCTTCTTCATACATCCTGTTTTTGTTCTGACTGGAA
Organism: Erysipelotrichaceae bacterium; assembly: GCA_017620435.1. Taxonomy (GTDB): domain Bacteria; phylum Bacillota_I; class Bacilli_A; order Erysipelotrichales; family Erysipelotrichaceae; genus Colivicinus. Next base: position 4,711 of record JAFZQL010000086.1, on the reverse strand, counting down.
ACAAGAGTAAGGATACTGTCATCTTCCAGCAGCTGCTCATCCGGGAAACAGTCATCGTAGAACTCGCATAATCCGTTTTGATGACAGGCACGGCTTTTTTCCGGAACTATCCTTTCGGATTCCACACTTTTCATCTTCTTGATTACGGATTCATAATCGAAGTCGCTCTGTATTACTTGTGCAAAGATCTTACGGCCTTTGAACGTATCTGTACAAAGAAAGAGCTTCTTTGGATCCAGGCTCCCTCTGTTGATATAGTCTCCGTTCATGTATATAACAAAGATATCGCTGACGGGAATTCCCTGCTTTTTCAGCAGCTGGGTACAGATCCTGTAGCTGATCAGATCAAGATCTTTGATCTGGGTTCCGTAGTATACAAAATACAGATCGAATCCCCTGTATGTCTTATGAATAAAAGGAACATTTATTCTCAGTTCATCTTCCGCAAAACGCGGATGAACGAACCAGTCGTAATCTTTTTTTGCTTCGAAGAACTTTTCCGGAGCATCGTTTCTTTCACCGGTAAAGCATTCTTCTATGCCTAAAAACTGTTTGATCAGATCGACAATGTTTTCGTCTGACCTTAAATAAGGACGATATGGATTGCTGGAGTTTATGCTATAAAAGTAATAACGCGGACAACGTATAAACTTTTTGATATCGCTGATATGATACATATCCACCTCTACTTAAATTATAGCATATGAAAAAGGTCTTACGACCTTTTCTTAAATATTCTCTTTTCTTTTAATGTCCTTGAATACCCGGAATATGGATTCAAATACGACCATGATCTCCAGTCTTCCCAGGAACATGCCGATGATGGCTGTCCACAGGATTACCGGACTGGCACTGTATCCGGTTATGCCCAGAGACAGACCAACCGTCGATATCGCCGATGCGAATTCGAACATGGAATCCTGGAGCGTATATCCGTACAGGGTGAATATCAGAGATCCGGTAAAAAACAGAATCAGATAAAACAGGATGTAGCTTGACATAGAAGATATCTCCGAATCAGGAAGTTCCTGTTTCTTGCCGATCCTTTCAATGTAATGCGTTTTGATCATATGTCTGTTTGATACGGTATCTTTCAGGGAATAATAGATTCCTTTCAGCGTAACAATGATACGGTACTGTTTGATTCCGCCGCCGGTAGATTCCAGATTCCCTCCAAACAGCATGAGCAGGATCATGAAAGTGGTAAATCCGCTTGGCAGCAGGGACATATCCTTGACGGAAATGAAACCGGTCGTAGTCATGCTGGTTATGAACTGGAACAAAGCGATACGGATCGCTTCCGGAAGGCTGTCGGTATAATGGAAACGCAGCAGATTCAAAGCCATGAGCGGGAAGATGGAAACAAAGACGATCAGAAAGAACCTCGTTTCACAATGATGCCAGAGATTCCTGAATTTTCTTTTTACCAGACTCAGATGCAGCAGAAAATTGGTCTGTCCCAGAAGCATCAGGATGATCGTGACCGCTTCTATGCCGATAGAATGATAAGCGTAAATGCTTTCGTTGCGGACGGAAAAACCTCCCGTAGAGAGAGCCGCGATCGATGTGTTCACAGCGTCGAACAACGGCATTCCCAACAGACTGTAGGCAACGATTCCAAACAGAATGTAAGCAGAATAGAATGTCAGGACCAGCCTGGCGGATTTCGCCAGGTTAGGCATCAGTCTGTCATTGTGCCCTTCGGCATTGTACAGGTTCAGGCCATACTTATCGGAAAAGGCGCAGGTCAGGATAAGGACCAGACCTACACCGCCGACAAACAGCGTGATACTTCGAAAAAGCAGAAATACATGCGGCGTATTCTCAACATCGACAACAGAAAGACCTGTCGTCGAAAAACCGCTGGTCATCTCAAAAGCTGCCTGTGTAAAACTGTAATCCCCTTTCAGCATCCAAGGTACAGTGCTGATCAGAATTGCACAGAGCCAGACCAGAACCACCAGCAAAGCATCATAATGTCTTTCCAGGCGGATGATTTCGGTTTTTCGAAACAGATGATGGATCAGACTTCCAAACAGGATAGCGCAGAATCCGGGTATCAGAAAACACGAGGCATAAGAAACTTCATCCGGATAAAACGGCAGGATAACCAGCGGAAGAAGCTGTATAAACCCCGTAACGATGATAAAAATACTTAGATAAAAGAAGACGAGACGGTAATACTTGTTCATTATTTCTTCCTTTTGAATACTTTAAGAACAGCTTCCCTGTTCTCCTCGTTGGTTACCAGCAGCACTTTGTCATCAGCCATCAGCTGCGTATTGCCGTTAGGAATAATGGATTTTTGTCCGCGGATAATGACGCTGATACTTGCGATATCGGAAATACCCAGGTCTTTCAGACACATTCCTTCGACACGTAGTCTGTCCGTGATTTTCAGTTCGATAATGATGATTTTCTCGTCTTCCAGACTGAGCGAATTGATCAGGTTTTCGATGGAAGCGGCATTTCTGATCTGTTCACCGAGAATATAGGTTGAACTAAGAACGCTGTCGATGCCCAGTTCCTTGAACAGATCGACGTTTTTCGGATTGGTAACCGTCGAGATGCAACGCTTCACGTTCAGCAGTTTTTTTGCGGTCTGGCAGGCGACATAGTTTTCCATGTCACTCTTCGACAGGGCGATGAAAAGATCTGCATTTTCCGTTCCTGCTTCTCTTAGATCGCTTTCTCTGGTTGCCTGTCCGTACATGACCGGAATGTCATTGTTCATGCTGAGATAGCGGCAGGATTCTTCCAGGTTGTTGATTACGATCAGATCGTTATATCTGTTGTGATACTTGTGGATGATATAATCGGCACTGTGCTTGCCGTTGGCGATTACGATCTTCATTTCCCTTCTCCTTCCATCAGATCCGAAAACTCGTTGAGAGACAGATCAAAAGGACAGATACAGCGGACTTCTTCATCAACGATCTTGATTTTCCGGGAATCGTTGAGTCGGATATAGATCTCTTTTATGCCGTAACGTTTCCTGCAGATATCGGAAAGAAAAATATTCGTGTTGTCGTCTTCGGTAACAAAAACCGCTCTGCTGACTTCTCTGATCCCGTTTTCTTCCAGAAAAGAAAGATCCGTCGCATCGCCCGCTTCCACGAAACCGCTGAAATCATCGACTTTAGTCAGTTTATCTTTATTCTTATCGATCAAAAGAACGTTCATGTTCTCTTTCTGGAGCTTCTTGGCGATATTGGCTCCAATACGTCCTGCTCCTACAACAATCGTGTTGATATTGCTGCTCATAAGTTATCCCCCAAATTCCGGTGATTCATAGATGAATCGATTCACAAATCACCTGATAAATAATGATAAGCATCAGAAACGATGCTTTCATGGAAAATATTATAATCTCATATCATTTTCTTTGTAAATATGACATCTACTACGCAGATTGCGAAGATGTTTGGCAGGAATTATAATTGAATCATGAAAATTCACTGCGATAAATGTCATGAAGACATCAGTCTTGTCTACAGCAAACAGATCGACAGTTATCTGACAGGAAGACCGGTCTGTCCGAAATGTCATCAGGAACAGAAAAGATACATATCGGAAGCGGATATCCTGCTTTATTTCGGGGTATCAGAAGCCTTCTATGTCCTGCTTAGTTTCATCATGGTATTTGTATTTGACCGTTACGGTATTTCCTATTTTTCTGTAGCTCTTCTTATGGCGATGCTGCTTCTTTCGTGGATCGCTACAAGATGGCTTTCAGCCGCTATCTATGAGAAAGCGTTCTTTAAAAAGGAGTTAAAAAACACCGTATTTCAGGAAGATCAGAAAGCGATACAGAAAAACATCTACTGGCAGTTCATGATGTTTTTCGCAATCGTGATTACCTATCTGACAATTGACGAGGGTAAGATCTTTTTCGGATTCGCCATGCCTCTGGCAGTCATGATGACATTCATAAAGTTCTTCTTTCAGGTTAGAAACGAAAAAAACACAAAATAAAAGCTTTCCGATCGGAAAGCTTTTTTATTCAGCTGTAATACAATGTTATTTCTTGACGATATACTTTCTGATATCCAAAGCAATCGCTACGACGATAACGATACCCTGTACGATATAGGTCCAGGCTGTATCGATACCTAAGAAGGTCATTTCGATCTTCAGGATCTCAAAGACCAGAACACCCATCAGAATACCGGAAACTTTACCGGTACCGCCGTTGACGGAAACGCCGCCGATCGTACATCCGGCGATAGCAAACAGCTCATATCCGGCTGCCAGATTGGAAGAAGTTCCGCCGGCTTTTGCCGCCAGCATGAATCCTGCCAGAGCAAACATCGCTGCAGCGATCATATAGGAAATGATCGTCATTTTGGTGGTATTAATACCAGAAACTTCTGCAGCATCCGGGTTGCCGCCTATGGCGTACATTTTCTTTCCGTAAGGCGTGTGATTGTACAAGAACCACATAACGATCATTACGATAGCCGTCACGATCGCCAGATTCGGTATCAGCTGTATCTTCATAAAGGATCCGGAAGCCCAGTCCGTATATTCCGGGATCAGACCGCCGATTGGCTGTGCGCCGGTAAAGATCAGAGCGATACCATAGACGATCGTCTGCATGCCGTAAGTTCCGATAAATGCAGGAACATGAAGCTTTGTAACAACAAGGCCGTTGATAACGCCAAATGTCAAAGCAAATCCTACCATGACCAGGATACAAACCAGCCACATG
>JAFZQL010000085.1 GCA_017620435.1 Erysipelotrichaceae bacterium | reverse complement strand
TATCACGGATATTGCGCTGCCATGCATTGGTGTCAAACCGGAGGAAATAGACAAAAGCAAGTATTACAGAATGACGGGCATCGGCCGTTGCATCATGAATGAGGAAGGAATGAAAGTCCCGGCTCTGGAAGTGAAGAGCTATGAAGAAGCCGATGCGCCTAAGGATGAACTGGTGACTTTCAATTAGGAGTACATATGGATATCATTAAAGCAATCTTGTTCGGAATTATCGAGGGTATCACTGAATGGATGCCGATCTCATCGACGGCGCATATGGATATTCTCAACCGTTTCATGCCGTTAAGCGTGACAGAAGACTTCTATGAAGTATTCGAAGTCGTGATCCAGCTGGGAGCGATCCTGGCGCTGCTGATCGTGTTCTGGAAGAAGATTTGGCCATTCCCCGGTAACAGAAACGAGAAGGGGATCTTTGCGCTGATCAAGAAAGATAAATTCTATCTGTGGGTCAACATCGTGATTGCCTGTCTCCCTGCGATCATCTATGAACTGTTCCTGGATGACGTATTCACTTTTGTGACACCCGCAAACAAGATGACCATCATCGGCATTTCTCTGATCCTGGTGGGGTTCGTGTTCCTGGTCGTCGAGAGCATTGTCAGAAACAGGAAACCTTCCATCGAATCTACCGCAAAACTGACGGTAGTGCATGCCCTGATCATCGGACTGGCGCAGCTGGTAGCGGCGATCTTCCCGGGCGTATCCCGTTCCGGCGCGACGATCATCGCAGCCCTGTTGCTGGGCGTTTCCAGAACGGCGGCAGTCGAGTTCACTTTCGAGCTGGCCATCCCGGTCATGTTCGGAGCAAGTCTGATGAAGATCCTGAAGTATTCGGGAGCGATCTCTTTCTATGAGATCCTGATCCTTCTGACAGGCTGCATCAGCGCATTTATCGTATCCCTGTTTATCATCCGTTTCGTTCTGAATTACATCAAGAAACATACATTCTCGATATTTGGCATTTATCGTATCCTGATGGGTATCATCGTTCTTACGTTGCTGAGGTAACATGGATTACAAGCTGGCTGCCGCGATCTTTCTGGAAGGCATACTCTCTTTCCTTTCGCCATGCGTTCTTCCGCTGATCCCCCTGTATCTTTCCTATCTGGCAGGGGATAGCAGACAGACCGATGAGGAAGGGAATGTGACTTATGACAGCAGACAGGTCTTTTTACGGACCTTGTTTTTTGTGGCAGGCATCAGCTGCACCTTTGCGATCCTCGCTTTCGCTTCCCATAAGCTGGGCGATGTGCTGACATCGTACCGCGAGATCATAGCGATCATCGGCGGTACCCTGCTGATCCTGTTCGGTCTTCACGAGATGGGCGTCATCCAAATCGATATCCTCTCCAGGGAATGGAAGATCCGTTTCGATTCTCTGCTGCAGGGCATGAATCATTTCAAGGCCTTCCTGTTTGGTTTCCTGTTTTCTTTTGGCTGGTCGCCCTGTATCGGACCGATGCTGGCGAACGCCTTGTTGCTGGCTTCCGTTCATAACGATCCGACCTATATCCTGATCTATGCTATCGGGATGCTTCTGCCGTTTCTGCTGGTCGGTCTTTTCAGCAATAAAGCGATCCGTTATCTGTCGGAAAAGAAGAAATACATGAAGTATGTCGCTGTCATTGCCGGGATCATCATGCTGCTATCGGGAGGATACATGATCCATGACGCGTCCCGTACAATCATTGCCGGAAAGAAGCTGAGTGAGCAGGAATCGATGGATGATCAGGAAACGTCTGCCGACATCATGGATCATCACTTTCCTACTTCCGAAGGAAAAGAGATCGCATTATCGGACTACAAGGGACAATACATCTATCTCAATTTCTCAACGACCTGGTGCACCTACTGCCAGGCCGAGATTCCGGACTATGAGAAATTCGCCGAGAATAACGAGATCAAGTGTTTCTATGTGATGTCGCCGCAGATGGAATACAACAAAGACGACATCGAGAAGTATCTGGAAGAGAACGATCTGAAGATCGAAGTCATCATCGATGAAGAAGCGGCACTGTTCTATTACTGCGGAATCAGCAGCTATCCGACATCCTTTATCATTTCGCCGGACAATGAATTTCTCACGTATGCCACAGGCGCTTTGTCGGAGGATGGCTTCAACCGGTTTTTTGATTACAGCAAGTCTCTGTACGAGGGACAGGATGATGCGACGGATTGATGTCAGACTGTTTGAGATGTAAAATACAATAAAGATTTGTTAAAATCGTAATAGGAGGTTTTGAAGATGAAAAAATGGATTGCAGTGTTGCTGGCATTAACGATGTTATTAACTGTTGCCGGATGCGGAAAGAAAGGCGACAATTCACTGGTGGGCGTCTGGGAATATGCGGATACGGAAAACGATCTTGGCGCCGTCTATGATCTCAAGGATGACGGCACCGGCACATATACGATGAAAGTCGGCGAGACAGAAGTTACCTATGAACTGAAGTATGAGGTTCAGGACGGCCATCTTCTGGTAAGATATGTCAATAACGAGATCTTCTCGGAGGATGACGTGTTTGATTCTGAATTCAGTTTCAAGAATGCCGATACGATCATTGTCAAAGATACTAGCGGCATGGAAATGGAATTCAACAGAAAGTAGAAATGAAAACAGAGATGGATCATCCATCTCTTTTCATATATGTGTATAATAAAACCTCTCATTTCTGAGAGGTTTTTATTTTGAATCAATCAGTTAGTAATTATTTGATGATCTTGGTAACAGAGCCGGAACCGACAGTTCTGCCGCCTTCACGAATAGAGAACTTGGTTCCTTCTTCGATAGCGATCGGAGCGATCAGCTCGACTTCCATTTCGACGTGGTCACCAGGCATAACCATTTCCGCGCCGCCTAAGCCCTTAACGATACCGGTAACGTCGGTCGTACGGAAATAGAACTGCGGACGGTAGTTGGCAACAAACGGAGTATGTCTGCCGCCTTCATCCTTGGTCAGAACGTATACCTGAGCAGTGAAAACTGTATGAGGAGTAACGGAACCCGGTTTTGCAAGAACCTGGCCTCTTTCGATTTCGTCACGGTTGACGCCACGGAGCAGAGCACCGATGTTATCGCCGGCTTCAGCCTGATCCAGCTGTTTGTGGAACATTTCAAGACCGGTAACAACAGTCGTTCTGGTTTCTCTTAAACCGACGATTTCAACCTGGTCATTCAGGTGAGCGACGCCACGCTCGACTCTGCCTGTAGCAACAGTGCCACGGCCGGAGATGGTGAAGACATCTTCGACAGACATCAGGAATGGCTTATCCATTTCTCTTGCCGGAGAAGCGATATAGTTATCGCAAGCTTCCATCAGCTCATCGATTG
>JAFZQL010000084.1 GCA_017620435.1 Erysipelotrichaceae bacterium | reverse complement strand
GGCATCGACGGTTTCATCAAGGAAGGACGTCTGAAGGAAGGCGTCATCCTGACCAATGCCGTGGACGTTCATTCCGTGGAAGTGGCGGAGCATCTTTTTGCGATGATCATGTCGATGACCAGGAAATTTCATCTGTACCGCGACGATCAGAAGGAACATCTGTGGACCGATGAAGGCATGATCAAGGAATTGACAAAACTTAGAGTGGCGATCATCGGTTTCGGAGATATCGGAAAAACGCTGGCAGGACTGCTGAAAGGGATCGGGATCTATGTGATCGGCGTGAAACGGACGATGATCGAGAAGCCGGACTGTGTCGATGAACTTTACACAAACAAGGATCTGGACAAGGCCATCGGTGATGTCGACGTGGTCGTGAGTATTCTTCCGGGAAACAAAGAGAATACCTACCTGTTTACGACGGATACTTTCCGGAAGATGCGGCCGGATACGATCTTCCTAAATGCCGGAAGAGGCAACCTGTGTTCCGTGGAAACGATCCGGGAAGTCCTGGATCGCAAGATCATTGCGGCCATCGCACTGGATGTCTTTGAAGAAGAACCGCTGCCGAAGGACAGCCCGCTATGGGACTACCGGAATCTGGTCATCACGCCGCATGTGGCGGGAGCTTACCGTCTACAAAGCACCTACGATAGGTTCTATGCCCTGGCGGAAGAAAACCTGAGAAGATACATCAACAATCAGGAACTCCTGCATGTCGTAAAAGAAAGAGAATAAAGAAAAAGACGGTTCGTAGAGAACCGCCTTTTAAGAAACAATGTTCTTTCTTAAGAATTACAGACCTGCGAAGAATGAAGCGCAGAGCAGTAAAACAGCGCTGGCCAGTGCGAGCCAGAAAGCAACGCCTAAAGAAGCGAAGCCGGCGAATTTAACGACTAAAGCCAGTACAGCCAATACAGCGGCGATGATCCAAGTAACATTTTTTGGAGCATTCAGTTTCATAACAGTTCCCCTTTCCTGAACTGTCATTAAAGGCAGTTCATTAATGACTAACATTTTACACTTGTATACAGGTGATGTCAAAGAAATGACTGCGTTTTCCGGGATGGAAAACAGATGTCCGGTGCTGTATGATTATAGACAGGAATATGTTCGATAAGAGAGATGTGATCCGTTTCTTCGATGCGCTTGCGCCGGATTGGGACGAAGAGACAGGAACAGAAAACAGCGAAATCATCGGCCTCATACTGGACAACGCTCTTATTTCAGAAGGAGAGGATATCCTGGATGTGGGATGCGGAACGGGAAGACTGTTTCCCTATTATCTAAAACGGAATGTGTCTTCTGTCACGGGGATCGATATTTCTTCCGGGATGATAGAGATCGCGAAGAAGAAACTTTCCGGCGGGAAGACCGTTCTGATCTGCGATGATGCCTCTGAGCATACTTTTAACCGCTGTTTTGACCGTATCGTGGTATTCGATGCCTTCCCGCATTTCACGGATCCGAAAAAGACGATAGAGAACCTGTCGAAACATCTGAAGGAAGACGGTACACTGACGATTGCCCATGATGCATCCAGAGATGAAATCAACCGCCGCCACGGGGTGATGCAAAGCGATGTTTCGCATGTACTGATGGATATCGATGAACTGAATGAAGTCGTATCGAAGTATTTAAAGGTTGAAATAAAGATATCCGACGGCAGGATGTATCAGATCGTCGGAAGAAAAGAGAAGGATTTATGATCATAGACAGTTTTCATCCCGACAGTAAAGAACTGATCGATCCAAGAAAAGCAGTTCCGGAAAAAACGATTGAAGCAGCAAAGAAATACCGGATCAGATCCTTTATTCTGGTCTTCTCCTATAAGCTTGTGGAAGAGCTGACAAAGCAGGGTGTTCTTGAGATCCTTGATGTTGAAGTCAGCTTCGGTTCCTCGGCAATGAAGAATCCTGTTTACCGGATCAAAGGAACGGATACAGGTGTCTTACTGACAGGGGTCGGTGCGACGATGGCATCGGCAATGGTGGAAGAACTCTTTGCCGCATTCGGGTGCAGGAATTTCATCGTTTTCGGTTCCTGCGGCGCGCTGGTGGAGATCCCGGAGGGGAAGCTGATCGTTCCGACCGAAGCCTACCGCGATGAGGGCATCAGTTACCATTACGCGGAAGCAGCGGATTACATTAAAGTTAAGAATGCCGGAAAACTGATGGAGATCTTCGATGAACTGGGTGTGGAATACATTACAGGAAAGACCTGGACCACGGACGCCTTCTACCGGGAGACGGAAGAGGACAGAGACAGAAGGGCTTTGGAAGGCTGCATCTGTGTTGAGATGGAATGTTCAGCCCTGCAGGCAGTATGCGATTTCAGAGGACTGGAGCTTTACCAGTTCTTCTATGCGGCTGATTCGCTGAATGATAAGTGGGCCAGAAGGATACTGGGCAATCTGGAAATGGATGCCAGAATGGCTTATTTTGTACTGGCGGAAAAGATCGCCGAAAGGATATGAGTACCTTAAAAGGAGAAAAACATGGATATCAGAGAAACATTGAAGAAAATGACGCTGGAAGAAAAGATACGCCTTTGTGCAGGTAAGAACTTCTGGGAAACGCAGGATTATAAACAGTATGGAATTCCTTCTTTCTTCATGTGCGACGGTCCTTCCGGACTGAGGAAGCAGGAAATGGAAGCTGCGACAGACATGCTGGGGATCAACAATTCCCGTAAGGCGACCTGTTTCCCGGCAGCCGTAACAACATCCAATACCTGGGACAAGGAACTGCTTTACCGTCTGGGAAAGGCAATCGGCGAGGAAGCCCGCGATCAAAGAGTCGGCGTCGTACTTGGTCCCGGCATCAATATCAAGCGAAATCCGCTGTGCGGAAGAAACTTCGAGTACTTCTCCGAGGATCCTGTGCAGGCGGGAATGCTTTCAGCAGAATTCATCAAGGGACTGCAGTCGGAAGGCGTAGGATGTTCCCTGAAACACTTTGCCTGCAACTCGCAGGAGAGGAGCCGTCTAAGTTCGGACAGTGTCATGGATGAGAGAACTTTGAGAGAGATCTATTTGAAGGGATTCGAGATCGCAGTCAGGGAAGCACATCCGGCAACTGTCATGAGTTCCTACAACAAGATCAACGGTATTCACAGTTCCGATAACAGGAAACTGCTGAACGATATTTTAAGAGAAGAATGGGGATTCGACGGTCTGGTGATGACGGACTGGGGCGGTATGAGTGACCGTGTCGAAGCCTTCAGAGCCGGCAATGATCTGATGATGCCGGGCGGAAGCAGATACATGGAGAAAGAAGTCGTCAGTGCAGCAAAAGAAGGAAAGCTCTCTGAAGAGGATATCAACAGGTGCTGCGAGAGGATCATCAAAGCCGCTTTAAAAGCCAAAGAGACTCTGGAGAAAGAATACAAGGCAGATTATGAGAAACATCATGAACTGGCAACAGAGGCTGCAGAAAAGGGTGCTGTACTGCTTAAGAATGATGACAGGATGCTTCCGTTGAGGAAAGATGGAAAGATCCTGTTTGTCGGAGCGATGGCTGAGAATGTCCGCTATCAGGGTGCCGGAAGCAGCCATGTCAATTCGATGCATCTGGAACAGCCTGTGGATTATTTAAAAGATTATGAATATGTGAAAGGCTGTGATATCAACGGCGATACAAATGAAGAACTGCTGAAGGAACTGAAAGAGAAAGTAGCCGAAGCGGATACGGTCGTTGTCTTTGCGGGTCTGCCTGAGAGATATGAATCGGAAGGATTTGACCGGGATGACATGAAGATGCCGGAAGGACATGTTAGGATGATCGAAACTGCCGTCAAGGCGAATCCGAACACCGCAGTTGTTCTCCTGTGCGGTTCAGCAGTGGAATGTGACTGGGCGGATGAAGTGAAAGCCGTGCTGTACATGGGTCTGGCCGGAGAAGGCGCAGGAAAAGCGTGCTACGATCTTCTGTTTGGCGAAGCAGTTCCATCGGGAAAGCTTTCAGAAAGCTGGCCTTACTGTTACGAAGATGTACCGTCTTCTGCTTATTACGCCAAGACCGATGATGCCTTGTATATGGAAGGAATTTATGTCGGTTACCGTTATTATGACAAGGCTAAGGTGAAGGTAAGATGGCCATACGGTTATGGCCTAAGCTATACTTCTTTTGCGTTGAAAGACTTCGATGTACACGGAAACAGAGTTTCACTGAACATCACCAATACCGGCAAATATCCGGGCGGCGAGACTGTTCAGCTTTATGTCGGGCAGAACGATCCGAAACTGCACAGACCGTTAAGAGAACTGAAACGGTTTGAAAAGGTCTATCTGGATCCGGGAGAGACAAGGGAGATTCTGTTTGAGTTAGAAGATGAAGATTTCGTGCTGTGGGATGAAAAGTATAAGATACCGAAAGGAAGCTATCGTATCGAAATAGGTACTTCCAGCAGAGAGATCCATTTTTCTAAAGACATCGAGGCAGATGGCGAAGAGACAAGTGTTCCGTCATGGCAGGAAGGCAGCTGGTATGAAAACTGCAGCGGTATTCCAACGCAGTCTGAATGGGAAGAAATGCTGGGAAGGAAGCATGTTCCATTAAAGGCAGTCAAAGGGCAGTATACGATGGAAAACTCGATTTCTCAGATGAAGGAACATTCTTTGATCATGAAGATCATGTATAAAGTTGTAGAGAAGACGCTGGCGAAGAGTTTCGGAGGCCGGATCGATTATACTGATCCGGAATTCAGGATGATGATGAATTCATCGGGAGGATCGCCGATCAGGACAATCGAGATTTCTGCCGGGATCAAAGAAGGAATCATCGAGGGTATGGTAGATATGGCCAACGGTCATTGCCTGAAGGGTATCATCAGAATGATAAGAGGTTAAGCAGATGCAGGACAGACATGAAGAGATTCAAAAATCTTATAAACAGCTTGGCGGTTTCGCCAATCTTTATGACGGGATCATTACCCGTTCTACGCTGATTGGAAAGATCCTGGACAGTGTGGTCTGGGGTCTGGATGAAAAACTTGCGGCAAAGTGGATCAATGATGCGCTTTCGCCGATTCCGGAAGATTTCAGCGGGAAACTGCTGGAAGTTCCTGTCGGAACAGGCGTGTTGACGATGCCGATATTCAGGTCGCTGAAACAGGCGCAGATCACTTGCCTGGATTATTCCGCAGACATGATGAAAAATGCGCAGAAAAGGGCGGAAGCCATGGGCCTGAAGAACATATCCTTTGTTCAGGGAGATGTCGGAAAGCTTCCGTTTGAAGATGAAAGCTTCGATATCGTTCTGTCGCTCAACGGTTTCCACGCTTTTCCGGACAAAGAAGCCGCATATAAAGAGACTTACCGTGTGTTGAAAAAAGGCGGTATCTTCTGTGGCTGTTTCTATATTGCCAAGGAATTCGACAGAACCGACTGGTTCGTACGAAAGATGTATGTACCGAAAGGTTTCTTTACGCCTCCGTTTGAAACCAGAAACAGTCTGGAAGAAAGACTGAAGAAAATGTATGAAAAAGCGGATGTCCATCCCGTCAATGCGGAAGGGATATTCTGCTGCATCAAATAAAAACAAAGGCACCTCAGGTGCCTTTTGTTGTGACTTGTATAGATGAATCAGTCAATCTCTTCAAACAGGCTGACCATCTGAAGCGTATCGGTATTCAGATAGCCTCTGTCCGTCAGTCTCAAGGAAGGGATGCAGGTAAGAGACAGCAGCGAGAAGTTCATGATGTTGTTGATGTGTTCATAGCCCTGTGCATCGAAGGCTTCTCTGACTTTTTCAAATTCAGCCGCCGTTTCTTCGACAGACTTCTTGCTCAGCAGTCCGGCAACAGGAAGCGCGATCTCGGCTGTGATAGTTCCGTTCAAGGCAAGCGTAATGCCGCCCTGCAGGTCGATGACCCGGTTGATTGCCAGACACATGTCCTCTTCATCATTTCCCATGACGATCAGATTGTGGGAGTCGTGGGCGTAGCTGGAAGCGCAGG